>JBOFDW010000211.1:0-16443 GCA_051647385.1 Fusobacteriaceae bacterium | reverse complement strand
AGATTTAAATTTAAAAATAGGAAATATTATAGAAATAAAAATTGAAAAAATAATTTACGGTGGCGAAGGGTTAGGTTATCTTAACGACTTCGCTATTTTTGTGCCCATGTCAATTCCTGGCGACAAAGTTCAGTGCGAAATTATTTCTCTCAAAAAAAATTATGGGCGTGGAATTATTAAAAAAATTCTTGAGCCAAGTGAAGAAAGAATTTTTAAAGATGGAGTCAAAATAAGTTTTGAAGATTTTCACGGGTGCGATTTTGCCATGATGAATTATGAGTCGCAACTTAAATATAAAAAAATTATGGTGGAAGATGTTTTGAAAAAAATTGGTAAGCTAGAAAATTTTGAGTTGCCAGAAATTTTGTCGGCTGAAAATCAAAAAAATTATCGAAACAAAGTTATTGAACCATTTTCTTTTTGCGATGGAAAAATTATTACAGGATTTTTCAAAAAAAAATCTCACGAAATATTTGAGGCAGAAAATAATTTTTTAAATTCAGAACTTGGGAACAAAATAATTGTTGAAGCAAAAAATATTTTGAACACACTTGATAATAAAATTTCTGTTTACGATGAAAAACTTCACAAGGGAATTTTGCGACACATTATGGTTCGGACAAATTCTAAAAATGATGCCATGATAGTTTTGATAATAAATGGAAATCCAAATAATTCTGCTGTGACAAATTTTTTAAAATCTTTGGCGGAAAAATTTTCTGAAATTAAATCCGTTTATATTTCTGTGAACAGAGAGAAAACAAATTTTGCTTTGGGAAAAGAAAATATTTTAGTCGCTGGAGAAAAAATAATTTCTGAAAATCTTTTCGGGATAGAATTTAATATTTCGCCAACATCTTTTTTTCAAATAAATATTGAGCAGACAAAAAAATTATATGAGGTTGCAATAAGTTTTGCGGAAAATATTGAAAATAAAAATGTTGTGGACGCATATTCTGGAACTGGAACTATCGGAATGATTTTGTCCAAGAGTGCGAAAAAAGTTTTTGCGATAGAAATTTCTCGGTCGGCGGTTGAAGATGGTCAACAAACTGCCAGCGAAAATAAAATTTCTAACATCGAGTTTATAAATGGTTCCGTTGAGAGTGAACTTCCAAAACTTTTGCAGCGAGAAAAAATTGACACGGTGTTTTTAGATCCGCCGAGAAAAGGAGTGGAAGAGTCGTCGCTCAAAAAAATTATTGACACTGGAATCAAAGAAATTATTTATATTTCTTGCAACCCGTCAACTTTTGCTCGAGACGTAGAATTTTTTTCTAGGTTCGGATATACTTTGAAGAAAATAAAATGCGTTGATATGTTCCCGCAGACTTCTCACATTGAATGTGTTGGAAAAATAATTAAGAGTTAAATTTAAAAAACTTCTTTCCATTTGGAGAGAAGTTTTTTTGTTATTTAGGCTAAATTTCATCTGAATTTTTCACAAAAAATATTCATTTTAAAATAATGGGGTCATACTAGTCGTTTAACGCAGTTTTATATTTTTTATGAATGTAAGTTGGTTGGAGGCTTCAAACGTCAAGAAAAAGTGGCAGTTTTTTCAAACATTTACAAGGGTTTTATTTCTGAGGAGAAAGACAAAATTATTTGCTAAATTCTTATTTTTTATATGTCAAATTTATATCCAATGTTCAAGGCAACTCGTGAGTAAGGCATTGATTCAGTAACCGTTTTAGTTTCTTTGTTTGTTTTTGTAGGTTCTTGTTTATACTCAGAATTATTTACTTTGTACATTTAATTTTTTTCTTGAGTTTTATTTGGTGCTTGCTTAATAGTAGTTGAACTTTTCTTTTTAATTACAGTAGTAGTTTTTATTCTCTTCATTTTATCGAACGCCAATTTTTTTATAGAAGTTTTTGAGTCAACATCTGGTGCATATTGTATCGCCGTTTTATAATCAGATACAGCTCCAACCAAGTCACCACTATTTTCCTTCAAATTCCCACGTCGATAATATGCTTCATAATCCATAGAATTTATTTCTAATGCCTTTGAATAATCTTGTATCGCCCCATTAGTATCGTCATTCAAATATTTTAATGTCCCTCTAATTGTATATGCATTGGAATAATTTGGATTTATTTCAATCGCTTTCGTTGCATCATCTATTCCGCCTATAATATCATTGGTCTTATATTTTGCAACAGCTAGATTATGATACGCCACAAAATTTTGTGGTTCAACATCAATCGCAGCAGAAAAATCTGAAATTGCCTCAACAAAATTATTTCTGTTATAATTTACCGTACCTCGATTTTTATATACATCAGAATTTTTTGGATTTATTTCAAGTGCCATATCATAATATTTTATTTTCATTGCAGGAAATTCATTGCTAATAAAATTCCCAATATTTAAATAAATTACGTCAAGATATCTTGAATATTTTTTATTCAGAGCAAGAATTTGCAACTCGTCCAATTTTTCTTGAACCGTAGATTTATTCATCGCACTAGTAAGTGCTAAATTAAATTCAACCTTTCCGATACTGTCGTCAATAGTTTTTTGTGCGTTATTAATTGCGAGCTCTTTTTGATTTGACTCAGCTAATTTCAGCTCAACTACTCCGAGTTTTTTATCAATTTTTTTCTCTAGCAAAGAAAAACTTGCAAAATATCCAGCAGCGACTATTAACAAAAATATTATTAGAAAAATTGTATTTAGCTGTTTAATTCCACGATAATCTTTTTTCGGATTTTTATCTTTCATTTTATTCTCAAAAAAATATTTGATAGCTTTTTTTCTCTCTTCACCGCTTCCTTCATCACCAGAAAATTTTCCAGTTCCATTATTAGGAATGTTCGACTGAATATTTCCAGCCTGATATTTATTTTTGCTTTGATTTTTAACGTTTTCCATTCCAAATAACCCCTTACTTTAATCTTATTTTTTTTCGACTAGACATAGTTTAACATGAAATATTTATAAAGTCTATTCCAAAAAAATAATTTTTTTTCCGATACTTTAAAGCTACAAATTTATCTGACAAAATGAAACCAAGTTTTCTTTTCACCCTCAGGAATTGGAAAACTTTTTTTGCCAAGCTCCACACTTTTCAAAAGCCATGCCATATTTTCAGCAAGTATACGAACTGTTTGCATCCCTTCGATGTCTTGGTTCGCTTCCCCTGGAGTTCGTCCAAAAACTACGTTCCAATAATTTCCTGTTGCCAAAAACATTTGCGAGTATGTCAAATAATTATTCAGCTCGTTGAATACTACAACTCCCCCAGCTCGTCTGTCAGCAACAACTGCCGCACCAACTTTATGTTTGAAAAGTCCGCCGTTTGATCCAGCCACATAAAAACTTCTGTCTAGAAAACTTTTCATAGTTCCAGCCACACCTGCATAATAAACTGGTGACCCAATAATTATTCCGTCAGCTTCAGCCATTTTTTTGATGTATGAATTTACTTCGCCGTTTATAATACAAGTCTCGTTCTGAACTTTTGCACATCCACCACATCCGATGCACCCATGAATATTTTCTCCGCCAACATGTAAAACCTCAAGCTCTATTCCTTCCTTCACAAAAACTTTTTCCATCTCAGAAAAAATTGCGGCTGTGTTGCCGTTTTTTTTAGGACTTCCATTAATTGCAACAACTTTCATATTTTTAACTCCTTTAAATTTTTATATTTTTCTCGCATAATTTTTTTGGCTCTTAAAGTTTTTCTTTTTTATTTTAATTTTTTCTTCTGAAATTTGCAGAGAAGGTGTTTGAGGGCGAGCTATAAGCCCTCAAGAATATAGCACAGCTATATTTTAATCTTTATCTTTATCCTGCTGGTTCATCAACTTAATCAAAGCCTTGTACAAATCTTTATTTTTAGTCGTCTTGGAAAATTTTGTCAAAAATCTACGAAATTCTTGATCGTCAAGTTCAAGCTCCTGCAACACAAATTTTTCCAGCTTATCTATTTCCATTGGCAAAAGTCTCGGTCTAATCGTCCGATTAATTTCTTGCACCGACATTTCTCCGTTAAAAAGTGCAAACACCCTTTTCCAATTTGCATACACGTCAACTTTTCTAAGCACCATCACACTTTTATAATCAAGCATTGGGATATTTTCGTAACCATTTTGTCTAATAAGTTCACGAATTTCTTCGCTACGTTCAGTATACATCAAAACTTCTCCAGCTTTTTTTGTCCCCATAACTTTTCCAAGCTTGGACGTATGGTTGGTTGAATTCAAATATTTTGACAGCGGAATAATTTTTGTCAGTGAATAAAACTCTAAGGCGAACTCGTTAAAAGTTTTGCCATCAGGTATCTCACCTTTTTCTATCATGTCGATATAAACATCCAACTTTGAAAAATCCATTCTCTTCAACTCCCACAAAATTTGTCCAACTAGAATATTATAATGTTTGTGCAATGAAAAGTCCATATAATTTTTCACGAAATTATTTTTGTCTCTCTATATTTTTTCTAAATATTTATATTAAAATAAATTTTTTTACAAACTCACAAAATAATGCTAAAATATTTTGGATAAAAAAATTTCAGAGGAGAAATTTTATGCAGTTTTTTCAATACGACGATGTCGCTCTTGAGTACCTAAAAAAACGTGACAAAAAATTGAAAAAAATTATAGAAGAAGTCGGAGAAATAAAACGTGCAATTATTCCAGATATTTTTGAGGCACTCATAGACTCAATTATTGGGCAACAAATTTCTATGAAGGCTGCGATTACAGTTCGAAAAAGATTTGATGAAGTTATAGGAGGTCGCCCAACTCCAGAAAAAATTTTGTCGGCAAATCCAGATGAAATTCAAAAATGTGGCATGAGTATTCGGAAGGCTGAATATTTAATTGGAGTGGCAAGAGCTGCTAAAGAAAAAGTTATCGACTTTAAAAAAATTTCAAAACGTTCTGACGAAGAAATTATTGAGCAACTTTCTTCTCTTCATGGAGTCGGAGTGTGGACGGCAGAAATGCTTTTAATTTTTTCACTGAACAGAATGGATGTTTTGAGCTACGGAGATTTTGCAATCAGAAAAGGAATCATGAAAATTTATGAAAAAGAATCAATTACAAAAAAAGAATTTGAAGAATACAGAAAAAAATATTCTCCATATTCTAGTGTTGCATCATTATATATTTGGCATGCTTCACAAATGTAAGAAGTTTGTGTTATAATTAATGGTAAAAAAAAAATTTATTTGGAGATGATGATGTGGCAGAAATTTTAAAATTATTTTTATTTGCGATAGCTGTGGTGATAGCTTATATTTTCGGATCAATACCAAGCGGAGTTTGGATTGGTAAAAAATTTTGTGGGAAAGATATTCGTGAGCACGGGAGCAAAAATTCTGGAGCAACAAATGCGTACAGAGTTTTAGGACCAAAATATGGAATCATTGTTATGGCGGCTGATGCGTTCAAAGGTTGGGCGGCACTTTTAATCGCCAACAAAATTCTTCGAGTGAATGGGACATTAATTGTAATTGTTGCTCTTGTGGTAATTCTTGGGCATACTTTTTCTTTGTTTTTAAAATTTAAAGGCGGAAAAGGTGTGGCAACAAGTCTTGGAGTATTTATTTATTTATTCCCAATGGGAATATTTTTGGCAGCAATTGTTTTTGGTGTGACAGTTTATTTTACTAAATATATTTCACTTGCTTCAATAATTTCTTCTGTGTTTCTTTTTATTATTTCTTTTGTTGTCCCAGCTACTAGCAATGTCCCGAAATATATGATGATAATTTTGACGCTCATAGTTGCCGCATTTATAATTTACAAGCACCGAGCCAACATTGAAAGATTGCGTTCAGGTACTGAAAATAAATTTGGTACAAAAAAATAACGGGGGTCTTTCATGGAAAAAATAGTTGTAATTGGTGCTGGGAGTTGGGGAACGACTCTTGGAATAGTTTTGGCTAAAAATGGTCACGACGTTTCACTTTGGGAATATGATAAAGTTCAAGCGGAAAAAATTTCTAAAGAAAGAGAGAACAAAAAATATTTGCCAAATATAAAATTGCCAGAAAATTTAACGATAACAAGCGAATCAGAAAATTTACTCGCAGGAGTTTCAACGATAATTTTTTCTATACCATCACAAGTTTTGCGAGGAGTTGTTGCAAGATTTGCTGATCAGATAACTGATAAAATAACTATAGTGAATACTGCAAAAGGAATAGAAATTTCTTCTGGGCTTAGGCTGTCAGAAGTAATCAAAGATGAGATACGAGGAAAATATCATAAAAATATTGTTGTGCTATCAGGACCAACTCATGCCGAAGAAGTTTCCCTTGGAATTCCAACGACAATAGTTGCTTCTGGTGAAACTGAAGTTGCAAAAAAAGTTCAGGAACAATTTAGCAATAAATTTTTCAGGGTGTATGTTGGCACAGATATTATCGGTGCTGAACTTGGAGGAGCAGTAAAAAATTGTTTGGCAATCGGAGCTGGTATTGCTGATGGAATTGGTTTTGGTGATAATACAAAAGCGGCACTTATAACTCGAGGTCTTGCTGAGATGACAAAATATGGAGTAGCTTGTGGTGCAAATGAAAAAACTTTTACAGGTTTGACAGGAATTGGAGATTTGATTGTTACTTGTGCAAGCAAGCACAGTCGAAATCGTCACGTCGGGGAAGAACTTGGTCGTGGAAAATCTATGGAAACTATTTTGAAAGAAATGGTTATGGTTGCTGAAGGCGTTCCAACGGTGAAAGCTGTTTATGAAAGTGCACAAAAACTTAAAATAGAAATGCCAATTATAAATGCAATTTACGATGTCATATATAATAACGCTTCGGCAAAAATTGCTGTGACAGAACTTATGGGGCGAGATTTAAAAGAGGAATTTTAAAGTAAGAAGTTTTAGTATGAAAATTTTAAGTCTTGACAAAATTCATAAAATTTGGTAGGATAAGTTGGTAAATATACTTCGAAATAAGTTGGGGTGGAAAGAATTCATGTTGAGAAAAATTTTCATAGTAATACTAATAGGAATTTTTGTGTCGTGCTCAAGTACACCAAAAAGAAGTCCATCAAAAAAATCTTCTGCTTCAAAAATTACTTCTAGAAATAGAAAAAAAGTTACAAGACCAAAAAATAATACAGTGAAAACATCATCAAAAAAATCTTTTTCTGCTAAAAAAGTTGTACCAAAAAAATCTTCAGCTAGAAAAGCACCAGTTAGAAAAGCACCAGCAAAAAAATCATCAAAAAAAGTCGCACCTAAAAATAAGAAAAAGAAATAAAATCTTTACAACAAAAAAAGATAAGGCAAGGCAAAAAAAAATTGCCTTGCCTTATCTTTTTTAATATCTGTTCCCTAAAAGTCCCACTGTTTTTTTTATTACTATAATTTTATTTTTTGCAATTTCACGGGCACGGTCAGCACCTTCTTTTAAAATTTTCTGAACATATTCTGGATTTTTTTCTAGCTCTTCTCTTTTTTTTCTAGCCTCGCCAAAAAATTCTAGCAGCGCTTCTAAAAGTTCTTTTTTTGCGTGACCATATCCATAATTGCCAACTTTAAATTTTGATTTCATTTCTTCAAGTTTTTCTTTTGACGCGACAAGCGAATATAAATTTGTAATAATATTGTCAGGATTTTTTGGCTCTTCAAGTGGAGTAGAATCCGTAACTATACTCATAACTTGCTCTTTTAATTTTTTTTCTGGAGCAAACATATTTATAGTATTATTATAAGACTTAGACATTTTTTGCCCGTCAGTTCCAGGAATAATCGCAACTGAATCCAAGATTAAAGGCTCAGGAAGTTTAAAATATTCTCCGCCATATCTCTCATTAAATTTTATCGCAATATCTCGAGTCATTTCCAAATGTTGCTTCTGATCTTTTCCCACAGGTACAACATCAGTATCATAAATCAAAATATCCGCCGCCATTAAAATCGGATACGATAAAAGTCCCATGTTTGGAAAAATTCCTTTGTCAAGTTTGTCCTTGTAAGAATGACCACGCTCCATAAGTGCAACAGGAGTCAGATTTGAAAAAATCCAATAAAGTTCTGTGTGCTCTGGAACATCAGACTGCAAAAAAATCGTGGACTTTTTTGTGTCGAGACCAAGTGCCAAATAATCCAAAATAATATCTATAGAATTTTTACTCATATCTTCTGGGGACGTGTTGGAAGTCATAGAATGGTAATCCGCCACAAAATAAAATCCCTCGTAATCTTTTTGCAAGTCGATAAACTGTTTCATCGCACCAAAATAATTTCCGATGTGCAAAATTCCACTCGGTTGAATTCCAGACAAACTTTTTTTCATAAATTATATTCTCCTTAAATTTTTTTGCTAATTTTTTTATATTTTTATTCTTAATTTTTTCTGAAATATTTAAAATTATTTCAAAATATTTTGGCTCTATCTTAATTTCTCATAAACTTCTTTTATTGTTGGAGTTGGTACGCCAAGTTTTTCTCCAAGAAGAATGATTGCATGAACAAGAGTTTCTTTCTCATTTGGCTTATTTGGATTTTGATAATCTCGATGAAAAGACGTATAAGAATCGTATGGTAATTTTTTGGCAAAATTAATTGTCTGTTCAACCACATCAACAGGCAAATTTATATTTTTTTTATTTGCGACATTTGAAATTTCAGTCAAAATATTTTTCATCTTAGCAAAAAGTTTTGGGTCTTCTAAAATTTGACCAGTGGATTTATTTTCGCTGGCGGTTAGCATCGCAAAAGTTCCAATATAAATATATTTTTTCCAAATTTCTGGGTAAATAAATACTCCTTGAAAAGTATATTCGATATTTGCCTTAGTCAAAATTTCTTCCAAAGGTGAAACAGAAATTTTCGGCTCGTCTTGGTCAATACCAAAAACCATCCGACCAACTTTTCCCTCGTGATGAATTAATCCTGCAGATTCTATCCAAGAAAAAATATACATGCACGCAGGTAATATCACGCCTTTTTTTGTTGCAGACCTTATTCTCTCAAAAATATCCATTCCATTTAGTAGTGGAATAATCAAAGTTTTTTCTTTGAGGCACGCTTCAATACTTTTTATAGTTTTTTCTATATCGTAACTTTTTGTGCACATGAAAATAATATCCAGCTTAGGAAAATCCTTTGGATTATCTGTCGCAACTTTCGGCTTGGAAATTATTTTTGCTCCATCATTTATATAAGTTAATCCGTTTTCTTGTATTTTTTTTAGGTGCTCCCCTCGAGCTAAAAAATAAAGTTCATTCTCAGGATTTTGCGAAAGTTTAGCTCCCAAAAATCCTCCAACTCCACCCATTCCTAAAATTCCTATTTTCATTTTTGCCTCCTTATTACTATTTCACAAATTCCAACTGCAAAAAACATTTTCCATTTGGTAATGGATTCTTTTTTTCTAAAATTTTTTTAAACTGTATTTTTTCTAATTCAAAAATTAATTTTTCATTTTCTATTGGTTCATAGATTTCAGACAATATCGATAAATTTTCGGCATACGGTGAATTAGAAACAATTTCACAGTCGCTCTCCAACAAAACAACAATTTTTATTATACTTGGATCAATTTTTTTTACAGTCTTGATGAAATTATTTATTCCCATATACTCAATTATTAAATTTGCAATAATACAATTACTTTTAGGAAGTAAAATATTTTCATCATTAAAATCTAAACAGAGGCATTTCAAAGATTTTAAGTTACTAAATCTTTTTTTACATTCGTCTAAAAATTTTTTATTTACATCAATCCCATAAATTTCTGTAGTAGTGTCGAGTGCATGCTCCAACCCATTTCCACTTGTAATTCCAAGAATAGAAATTTTTTTTGCTGTTGTATTAAGTTGTTCCTTCATAATAGAGTTAAGCGTCTGTTCTTGAAAAACAGTTTCATATCTCATATGATTTTCGTAATCAGATAATTTAATTTTTTCCCAAATAGAAAATTTATTTTTATTGTCACCAACTTTCATTTTATCCTCTTCCTATTTATATTGAAAACTATTCCTAGTCCAGCAAAAATTGTCATGATGGAATTTCCACCGTAACTCATAATCGGCATTGGAATTCCAAAAACTGGAAGTAGTCCCATTGCGACTGACAAATTTATTAAGAACTGTGAAAAAATAAGTCCAGCAATTCCTATTACCAAATATTTTCCAAAGAAATCTTCGCAGTCTGAAGCGGAAGATTTTATTTGATTAAAAAGTCCTAAAAACAAAAGTAGCAAAATTACTATTCCAAAAAATCCCCACTCTTCTGCGAAGGACGCAAAAATAAAATCTGTGTTTATTTCTGGAAGGTAATTATATTTTTGAATTCCGTTCCCGTACCCTACGCCAAAAAGTTTTCCACTCCCAATTCCAATGAGAGATTGTTTAACTTGATAACCTTTGTCTGAGTCGTAATAATTTTGAAACAAGCCCGTCAAAAAACTTTTCACACGAAGAATTTTATAGCTAGCATTTTGCCCAAAGTCAGTTCTATAAATATAAAAAAGTCCACCTAAAAAAACAGATAAAAAAGTTATTCCAACAGCCCAAATATATTTGCCGTTAATTTTGCTCATGAAAAACATTACGCAAAAAATTGCAAAATAATGTATGAGAGTTCCCACGTCGTTTTGTAAAATTAAAAATAAAGAAAAAACTAGTGGCTCAATAATATTACTTAAAATTAATTTCATTCCAGTTTCACCATTTGACTCAGAAAAAGCCAAACGATTTGCAATAACTATTATAAAAAATATTTTGAAAGTTTCAACAGGCTGAAATCTAAAAACGTAAGGAATTCTAATCCAAGTAATTGCACCGTTTACTCGTGGCACAATACTAGGAGCAATTTTTGCAAGTACTGGCATGATTGCTAAAATAGAAATAGAAATCAAAAAAATCAAGCCGTTAATTTTTTTCTCGGATAATTTTTTATAATTTAAACTTGCCGTCAATACAAAAATTATAACTCCAAGCAACAAATAAAAAATATGTTTTTGTAGATACGCAATTTTCATTCCCATGTTATAATAAGTTGCGCTATAAATATTCATGACACTTAGCGTCATAATTACTCCGACGATTATCAAAATATTTCTGGTTCGTCTCGCCATACGTACAGCCCGAAGTGCTTCTTCTTTTTCGATTTGAAATTGATTTCGTTCTGTGTAAATATTTTTGCTTTCCACAATTTCTCCTAAGTTATATTTTTATAATTCCACTTATATATGATATAATAATTTCAAAGTTTATACTAGATGTTTTTTTCGCAAAAATTTGGAGTTTAAATTTTTAAGAGAGAATTAAAATAAATATTAGAATAAAATATTAGAAAAAAAAATTATTTTAGAAAAGGAAAAATATTTATGAAAGAAAATAAAAACAAATATAATGGAAAATATAAAAAGAAATCTTATAAAATTCTTGCGATTAGTGACGAGCCCGTTCTTAGAAATTTTCCAGTGGAAAAAGTTCAACAACTTTGCAAAGATGTTGATTTTATTTTGTCCATGGGAGATTTGAGCAACGATTATTTGGATTATATTGTTTCTGTTACAAATAAGCAACTGATTTATGTGAACGGCAACCATATTTATAATCCTGACCACAATATTAGTTTTTGCAAAAATATTGATCAGACTTCTACAAAATATAAAGGTCTGAAAATTTTTGGGCTGGATGGATCTCCGATGTATTCCATGCGAGAACATCAATATTCAGAGCGGGAAATTTTTTTCATGTTGCTCAAAAATATTTTTTCGTTCATGAAGCGACGACCTGACATAATAATTTCTCATGCTCCAATTTTTGGTATTCATGATTCTCACGCAGATCCGATACACACGGGATTTAAAAATTATAAATTATTCTTGAAATATTTTCCACCAAAACTTTGGCTTCATGGACATATTCATTTGCCAAATCATCACACGGAGCAAGAAACAATTTATGACGGCGTACGAATTGTAAATTCTTTTGGATATAAAATAATCAACTTTGAGGTGTAAAATTTTATGAGTTCCTATGACGGAAACGAATATTATAAAAATGAAGCGAACGCCGCTTTTTCAAAATTAACTGGCGGAATTATAAATTTCTTTAAACTTTCGAGAGAGAATCTCAAAAGTTTTTTTGATGTGCAAAAAGAAAAAAATGCCTTCTCAACTTTTAATCTTGGATTGCAAGAAGTTGAAGTGAAAAAAATTGTTGGGAGTGTACAAAAAACTTTAGATTTTAATAAAGATTTTATTCCTGTAAATAAAATTGTGGAAGAGCGTTGGACAAATATTTATGCGAAATATTTGGAGGATGGAAATTTACCGCCAGTTGAACTTTATAAAATAAAAGACGAATATTTTGTCTACGATGGAAATCATCGGGTGTCAGTTGCTCACGCTTTGAATTTTAAAAATATTGAAGCCTTAGTTACAGAATATGTTCCCAACACTGGCGAAGAAGTCGACTTGATTTATAACGAAAGATTTTTTTTCGAGAAAAATACTGGACTCAAAAATATTTATTTTTCGTATCTTGGCGGTTTTAAAAAACTTATGGAAAATATAGAAAGCTCAAAAAATTATTTTGAAAAAGATATCAGTTATCTTGAGCTTTCAAAAAAATGGGAGAAGGGAATTTTTTCCCCAATATCAAAAATATTTAGCTTCATTGGAAATTATAGAAATCTCCCAAACGGAAATCTTTTTTTGCGGGTAATATCAAAAATGGATGAGAATAAAAATTGTGGATTTTTGCAGGCGACTTTGGAAGTAATAGATTATCATAATTTATCGGTCGGGGAATCTTTGACAAGATATTTTAAAAAGTTGGAGCAAATAGATTCTGTTGTTGGAAAAAATATGGAGCTCACGAGAAAAATTTCTGAGCTGGAAGAATACGTTGGAATAAATTTCAAAGCTCCACTAAAATTTATAAAGCAAATCGAAGACTGCGAGACAAAAGATAATTATAAATTTGAAGAAAAAATTTCATACTGGTACGAAAATATTTTCTTGATACGATATTCACTAATAGAAAACAAAATAAAAAATTTGCCTGTGAGATATAAAGAGCCGTGGATAAAAATTGACGACGCAGAAAAAATTAATTTGGAACTTATCGAGTACGAAAAAATATTCGCCACAAAATATTCGCGGAAATTTTCTGAGCTGGAATTAATTTTTTGTTACGTGCTGGAAATTTATATTCCAATATTAGAACTTATGAAACTAAAAAAAGATAGCGAGTTTTATTATTCAGTTAGCAATAAATATAAACAGCTCCATGATTATAAAAAAATTGTTACGATAGAGGAAGCTTTTGAGCAGGTGAAAAAATAATCACAACTTCTTGAGCAATAAAAAAACAGCCAAAATATTTTGGCTGTTTTTTTATACAGTTAACTTTTTTTCTTTGGATAAAACATTAATATAAAATATTGTCAATAAATTTAAAATAAAAAATGATATACCAAATAATAAAATGCCCAAATAAATTTTCTTGTTAAGAATATAACCAATAAAATAAAAGTATGCTGAACCTGTAACGAGTGAAATTAAAGATATCGCTGATAAAAAAGTAGCTATATTTTCATCGGTACACATTCCATGTTTAATGGTTGCACTTATAGTATTTTTTATTGTAATCAAAAAATAAACGCACAGAACAGCTAATGATATCAGCAAAGTATTTTTAGTTATTATTAGTAACACTGAAATAGATTGTAACAACGCTGAAACATATAAAATTTTATTTTGTGAAAATTTTTCAACTATTTTTGGTGTTATTCTTTGAGAGAAAAACATTACAGCTAATGAAATCATGTTTAAAAATACTATATATTTTTTTGAAACATTATTATTAATTAAAACAAGTTGATAAACTAACGGAAGAAAAAATTGTACTCTACTAACTCCATCAAATATTCCTATGTTAAATTCTTTATATCTAAAATCTGAGATTCTTTTTATATGCTCAATCGGACTCAATTTTTTTATAATTTTTTTTTCGTTGTGCTGCACATTTATTCTTAAAGAAAAAATGAAAAATAAAATTCTTGATATAAGAGTGATAAGTATAAATATTTTTATATTTTTCGCTGAAAAAAATTGGAGAAGAATAACAACAACACTTGATAAAAGAAGTCCAAGCATAGAATATTCATAAAATTTAGAAATAGATATATTAAAATTTACTCCATGCTTATTAGATTCTTCATGAAGAATGGCTTCATTATTTCCAGATGCAAAAGCCCAGCCTATACCTTCAATTAAATAAGATAATAATATAAAGTGAAACGAATTAAAAAAATATAATACTAGCATTGAAACAACAAAACAAAAACATGAAATTTTCATCACTTTAATTCTGAAAAGATGATCCGCAAGTATTCCAGTTGGAATTTCACACAGACCTATAAATATTGGCATAGATAAATTTAATATCGTTATTTCAATTACAGAAAAATTTAATTCTTTAAAGTAAATAATTTCAAGTGGCAAAAACAATGAAAATGTTAAACCAAAACTAAGATAATTAAGCTTTTTTAATATCAATTGTTATCTCCCCTTTAAAGATATTTTCTATTGCATAAGAAACTCCATTCTCTTTTCGAGTTTTTGTAATTGCGTCCGCTTGCTTTTTTAATTTTTCATTTGCATTCCCCATTGCAATTTTTAAATCTACTGCACCAAACATTGAGATATCATTTTCGTCATCTCCTATACCAATAGTTGCAACAATATTTGGTCTAGTCAAAAGAAATCTAGTAATACCGTTCCCCTTAGAAATATTTTTGGCGGTTATTTCTAAACTTGAAATATGTGATGATGTGACTTCAATATTTTTAAAAGTTTTAAGCTCAGATAAAAGATTGCTTTTTTTATTTTGGTCTCCAGAGAAAATCTCGATTTTTAAAATTTCTTTCTTATCAATTTTTTCATTGTATTCTGAAATTTTATCATTAAATATTATCTCGTAATATATTTGAGTCTCATCTATAATTTCTTTTATACCTGAAGCTGTTAGCTTTCCCAATTTCAACAATTCTTCATTCACATTATTTTTATCATAAACAGCAACACTATAATTATTGTAGCAAATTTTATAAATAAATCCGTAGCTAATTATTTTTGATTTTATTTCTTCTATATTTTCATCTAAAAATATTTGCTCTTTTTTTTGAGTGTCATGAAAATAAATTTCTCCACCATTACTGCAAATACAACTCAATGTTAATCCATTTTTTTTCATAATATCAAAAGTGTCTCTTAAAGTTCTACCTGTACAAAGAACAATTTCCAAATTTTCAAACTTATTAAAACTTTTTAAGTCCTCGTCAGAAATACATTTTTCTCTCCCTATAAGTGTCCCATCCAAGTCACTAAATAAAATATATTTTTTCATTTTTATTCACCCTTTAAAATTTTGGTTTAAATAATTTCTAATTCTTAAAAAGATTATTTATTTCTGTTTTTTTATGTTCTTTTAATTTGAAATATAAATTGTTGCCATCGATATAAATTTTGTCAGTGGAAAGCGGATTTTTTTCGCTGGAAGTATCAAGCACCCCATCTTTCAAAATATAATATTCTTTATTGCTCTCTTCAATAATAATTCTGCCGTTGGAATTTTTCCGCTTAATCTTCCAAGAAACTTTTAATTTATTTTCTTCGAGGGGCTGAATAATTATTATAGATTCCGTGATATCGTTATTAGTTATAAAATTTGTCAGGGTGGCAATAAGATTTGCCTTGCTATTTTTATTTTCAAAAAGCCACGTGCCAGAATACTCCACTTTTTTATTAT
Organism: Fusobacteriaceae bacterium; assembly: GCA_051647385.1. Taxonomy (GTDB): domain Bacteria; phylum Fusobacteriota; class Fusobacteriia; order Fusobacteriales; family Fusobacteriaceae; genus JAGNZR01. Next base: position 691 of record JBOFDW010000211.1, on the reverse strand, counting down.
AGATAAATTCATCGTACTCTTGCTTCTTTGTAGCGAAAAAAGTTTTCATTGCAGCATTTAAAGCTCGATCAACTTTTATAAATTTCTGATTATTATAAATAATTTTTCCAGAAGAATTATCTATCGTAAGTTTTGCACCAAAAAGTCCTGTGGAAATATTTATGGAATCTCTTTCGTAAGTTCCAACATAATCTGTGCTATTCATTTTACCGAAGAATTTTTCTTGCTCGGTAATTTTCAAAATAAAATTGTCGCCGTTTTTCTTAATCGAAATAAACGGCAAAGTTTCGTTCCAAGAATATTTTTGCCAGTCGTCAATGACCCATTCACCAACATATTTTTTTTGCTTCACGTAAGAATTTATTTTGAAATATCCAAAAATAATTGCAACGAGAATTACAACAAACAAAAGCTTTTTCATATTGCCCCCTTGAAAAAATTATTTATACGCTTTCTCCATAATCTCCAAAGTTTCCTCGAAAGAAAGTTTGTACGGATCGTACGTGAAAAGTCCAACCATATTTTCTCTGGCATTGGTCGTCATCTTTTTCATTTCGTCTCGCTTAATTCCATAGTCCGACATTTTCAAATTATCCACGCCACATTTTTTCTGTAAATCTTTTAACGCATAAACAAAAGCCAAATGTTTTTCAGATTCTTTTAAAGTTTCAACAGGATATCCCATCGCCTT
>JBOFDW010000210.1:0-3248 GCA_051647385.1 Fusobacteriaceae bacterium | reverse complement strand
GATGTTACTAATTCTACAATTTCTTTTTTAAATTCATCGTCATAAATTTTTCTTTCCATAATTTAACAACTCCTCTTTCATATTATATTTTAACATAATACGAAAGATAAAATCTGTCACCTTTTATATCATAACACCAGTTTTTATTTTTTAAATTTTTCCAAATAACTTATCACTATTTCAGCATCTTCTTCTGTTAAATTTGTTGAACAAGGAATATTTAAAATTCTGTCATAATACCATAAAGCCTTTTCGTCGCCGTATACTTCATTTTGCAAATAAGGTTTTTGCTGATGAATAAGCCCCCAAATTGGTCTCGTCTGAATTCCAACTTCCACAAGTTTTTTCAAAAGCTCGTCTTTATCTAATCCATATTTTTCTTTGTCAACCACAACAGAATAAAACCAAAAGTTTGATCTTATGTCCGAATTAAAATCCACAAGTTTCAACCCATCTATTTTTTTTATTGCTTTTTTATATTTATCATAATTTTTTGTTTTAGTTTCAATAAATTTTTCCAGTGCATCTATTTGTTCAGTTCCAAGAGCGGCCTGCAAATTTAACATTCTATAATTATATCCTATTTGATCATGAATATAATATAATTGGTCTGTTTTGGCTTGAGTAGATAAAAATCTTATTTCATCTAAATATTTTTTATTGTTGGAAACAACCATACCTCCGCCACCGGTGGTTATAATTTTATTTGCATTGAAAGAATAAACTCCGATGTCTCCCATAGTTCCAGCAAATTTTCCGTTATATTTTCCTTTAGTGTAAAAAGTTCCAAGAGCTTCTGTTGCATCTTCCAAAACTTTCAAGTTATATTTATTTGCTATCTCTATAATTTTTTCCATGTCTGCCATATTTCCAAAAACATGAACAACAACAATAGCTTTTATATAGTTACCAGATTTTTTATTATAAAGATTTCCTGCTTTCATCTCACAATTTTTTTCACAAAATTCTTTAAGCTTAATTGGATCTATGCATAAAGTATCATCGCATCCAATAAAAATAGGCTTAGCCCCCTGATATGCAATGGGATTTACAGCTGCAATAAAAGTTAAAGTTGGAGCAAAAACTTCGTCGCCGCTTTCCACTCCAAGAACTCTTAGAGCCGTGTGAAGTCCAGCCGTTCCAGATTGTACACCGACAGCTTCTTTCATTCCAAGATATTTTGCAATTTTATTTTCAAATTCAGAAATAAATCTTCCACCAGTTGAAACCCAACCAGATTCTATGCACTCTTTTAGATTTGCAACTATTTCTGAAACTTGTAAATTTGGAACAGCCAATGGAATATTTTGTTCTTTTAATTGCTTGAAAAATGGTTCTGACAAATTCATATCTTCCATATCAGGCAATTGCTCAATCTTAACATTTAAATTTTTTATTTTATCTTTTATTTTCAAAACTTCTTCTAGAGAAATTTGTGTAGAAGTTATCCAAATCTCATCTATCTCCAAATTTTTAGAAAACTCTTCTATATTTTCATAATTTCCTAAAACTATTACGCCATCAATTATTTTCCCAAACTTTGTTTTATCAATATCCAAAAACCCAACTGGATTAATTTCAGAAGTTTTCTTTATCTCTTGCAATACTTTTTTTCCAGCACTTCCAGCACCTATTAGTAGAACTTTTTTCATTTTTTACCACCTTAATTTTTCTGTACATCATCTTTATATAAAAAATTAACGCTCTAAAATTTCTATTAATTTATCTGCAATAATTTTTTTAGCGAACTTTTTTGGTCTGAAAATTTCCCTTCCTAATTTTAATTTATTTTTTATTTCTTCAGTTAAAATCTTTTCTAATAATTCTTCAATCTCTTTTATGTCTTCGAATTCTAATCCTATTTGCAAGTCCGAAAGAGGAAGACCTCCTTTACTATTAGCAAGACCTATTATTAATTTATCCATTATTGAAGCCTCTAACAATGCTGTAGAATGCACAGAAACAACTATATCGCTTTGTGAAATCGATGAATACAAATCATCGTTTATTGATAGCGTTATCTTATTTTCTTTTAAAAAACTATCATATTTGTTTCTACTTTCATTTGGATGTAACTTTATTATTAATTTATATTTTTCACTTTTATTTTCCAAGACAATCCTTGATAATTCTTCTATTAAACGTATAGATTCTTCTGTTTTCTGTCCAAGAAATAATAACTTTATACACTTTTCTTTTTTTTCTTTTTTATGTAAGTTGTAATAACTTAACGCTTCATCGAAACTAGGTTGCCCTGTTATAATTACTTTTCTTTTTATATCAATTGCCTCATGAATTCGTTTTGCATATTCTGACATTACAAAAATATATTCTCCAAATTCGTTTTTGGTATTACTAAATTCTCCCATTGGTAAAGTACCGTTTAGTCCATCTTTTTTTATAAAACGTTCAAAACCCATTTTTAAGTTTACAAATAAATTTTCAATATATACCGATGGAATATTTTGTTTTTTTGCTACAATTAATGCCGCTTTCTCCATTCTGGGCGATGTAGTAGTCACTACCAAATCTGGCTTTTCTATTTCAAATATTTTCCTCATGAAATCCAAAGGCAAAAAAATAGCTCTTCCATATATTTTATATCCTTCAAAAGCTTTTTCTTCACCATATTCATTAATTATTTCTTTAAAATTATATCCATAATAAAGGATACTTTCCAAATCATGGAAATCTAATTTTAATTTTTTTAAAGCATGCTTCCCTATTTCTTCGGCATTGTCATCCATTATCATATTGTGATAATCCAACATTCCTTTAAATTTTATCCCTGATTTTTTTAAAATTTCTTGTGCTTTTGTCAATGCAAAAATGCTAATACTAACACCTCTATCTTGCAACCCTTCATATACGTGTTTAATTATTTGTGCATGTCCTCCACCATATGTTACCATCAAAATTTTTTTCAATTTGTCATCAATTCCTTCATAGTTTATTCTCTTTCATAGTTTGCGTCAATGAATATTCTATTCCACAACTCAATTATGAGTAAAAGTCTTATCTCTCTTGTTCCATCTTTCTCTCTTTTCATATGCTCATCAAGATGGTCTTATGTCAATAAGAGTTACACAATTTATCTTTCGATTTTTTTTGTTTTATTTTTAAATTTTGTTCAAATTCTTCAGGCGATATATATCCCAAAGAACTATGAAGCCTTTTTCTATTGTAAAATCCTTCTATAAACTTAAATAATTCTAATCTCATCGTTTCGCTATCTTTTATCTTTTTCG
>JBOFDW010000209.1:0-10643 GCA_051647385.1 Fusobacteriaceae bacterium | reverse complement strand
TCTTTTTCCACCTGAATAAAATTATTTAGCATCGTCGCCAAAGTTTCGTAAGATTTAATTAAATTCATGTTGCCTCCATAATTTTTGATTTTTTTATTTTAAATTTTATAATTTTTAATCACGATGAATTTTTACACTCTGAACTATCCCCAACATTATAAAACTCAAAACCAATGAACTTCCACCGTAGCTCATAAATAAAAGTGGCTTACCTGTCACTGGCATAATTCCCATTATCATTCCCAAATTTACAAATACATGAAAAACAATTATTCCAGCAATTCCATAACAAATATATTTTCCATAATCATCTCTAGCTTTATCCCCGATGTCCATAATTTGAAAAACGAGCCAAAGAAAAAGTCCAAGCAAAATTATTCCACCAATAAATCCAAGCTGTTCTAAATATACCGAGCCAATAAAATCTGTGTGAGCCTCTGGTAAAAATCTTAGCTTGCTTTGGGTACTATTAAAAATTCCCTTCCCTAAAATTCCACCAGACCCAACGGCAATTTTTGATTGTATAACATTCCAACCGCTTCCAAGTTTATCAAGTTCCGGATTTAAGAAAGTTAAAATTCTTCGTTGCTGATAAGCCTTTAGAAAAAATTTGAAAATAAGTGGAACACCTCCAAGTGATGCAGCAAATAAAACTATAATAACACCCAAATTTATTCCGCTGACAAAAGCAATTATAAAAAATAAAAAAACTATTGCGAGCGTTGTTCCAAGGTCAGGTTGTTTTCCAACTAAAGCAAGTATTGGAAGAATATGTAAAAAGCAAAAAAATAATTTTTTGAAGCCAAAACTTTTTTTGATGAGTGGACTTGTGGCAACAAAACCAGAAAGAGTTAAAATCACCAAAATTTTTGAAAATTCTGACGGTTGAAAAGAAACAAATCCAAAATCTATCCATCGTTGAGCTCCAAGTTTTTTTGTGCCAACTGCAAAAACTAAAATAAGCAAAATAATATTTACCGCATAAATTATTTTTGAGAAGTCAGAATATTTTCTGTAATCAATAAGTGAAATCAGAAAAAAAGCTGTGAACCCAATGAACACAAAAATAATTTCCTTGATAAAATAGCTCATAGTTCTATCAAAAGTTGTAGTGTAAATACTTATCAAGCTCAAAAAAATTATCAGAAAAATATTCAGAATAAGTTTTGAGCTTGTATTTTTAAGTTTTTTTAATTTTCCAAAATTTATCATCATCATTTAATTTTCCTACTTTCCTGTGTGTCCAAATCCTCCGCCACTTCTTTTGGTCTCGTTTAATTCTTCAAAATTATTTATTTTTTCAAATTCTATTTTATGAACTTTTTGCAAAACTAGCTGAGCAATTCGCTCACCGTTTTCTATCACATAATTTTCTTTGCTCAAATTTACCAGCAAAATTTTTATTTCACCACGATAATCTGAATCTATAGTTCCGGGAGAATTTATTACAGTGACTCCAAATTTTGCAGCAAGTCCACTTCGAGGTCGAACTTGAATTTCATATCCAAAAGGTATCTCAACTTTTATTCCAGTTGGAACCATCGCACGCTCAAGCATTCCCAAATTTATTTTTTCTTTGATAAAAGCTCTCACATCCATCCCAGCCGCTTCATCTGTCATGTACTCTGGAATTTGAACTCCGTCTTCAGCAAGAATTTTAACTTTAATTTTTTCCATAATTTACACTTCTCCCAAAATTGTTATTGAATAATTTTCTGGAACAAATAATTTATTGGCAATTTTTTTTATATCCTCAGCAGAAATTGCTGAAACTTTTTTTTCTATTTCTTCCACAGAAATAATTTTGCCATATAAGAAATATGAATTCCATAGTCGCATCATTTTTCCACGACTATTTTCCATGGAAAAAATTACAGAACTTTTAAATTGATTTTTTGCTCGCTCAAGTTCTCTCTCTGTAACTCCGTCTTTTTTCAAAAGCTCAATCTCTTCTTTTATTAGCTCAATAACTTTTTTATAATTTTCTTTTGATGTTCCAGCATAAACCGTAAAAAGTCCGCCTTCCATAAAACTTGTGAGATATGAATAAATTGAATATGCAAGACCTAAATCTTCACGCACTTTTTGAAATAAACGTGAGCTCATACTTTCACCAAAAATATTGGAAAGCAAACTCATGGCATATTTATTTTCATCAACGTAAGAGACTCCCATTGAATTAAAACACAAGTGAACTTGTTGGCAATCTCGTTTTATAATATTTTCTCTTGCATAAATTTTAAACTCGGAAATATTTTCTTTTCGTAATTTTTCTTTCTCCAATTTTTTTTCTCGAATTTTTCCAAAACTTTTTTCTAGCTTTTCAAAAACTTTATCAAAATCAAAATTTCCAGCAATTGATATTCCAAAATTTTCTGGAATATATTTTTGGTCAAAATAATTCATAAATATTTCTCTGTTAATATTTTTCAAAGTTTTTTCTTCGCCCAAAACTGTATTTCCATATTCGCCGTGAAGAACAAATTTTATATTTTCGTCGTGAATTGTTTCTTCAGGAATATCCTCATACATTTTTATTTCTTCTAGAATTACATTTCTTTCTTTGTCTAAATTCTCTTCTGTAAAAGTTGAATTCATAAACATGTCAGAAAAAATTTCTATGGCAACATCGATTTTTGACGAAAGCATTTTCACATAGTAGCAAGTTAAATCTTTGCTTGTGAATGCGTTCATCGACCCACCATTATAATCTATTATCTCGGATAATTCTTGTGCATTTTTTGTATTCGTCCCTTTAAAAAGCATATGCTCGATGTAGTGAGAAATACCGTGTTCATTTTCAAGTTCATTTCTTGAACCAGTTTTCACAAAAATTCCCATGGTAAAACTTTTTACGTCATCTATTTTTTCCATCAGAACAGGAATATTATTTTCCAATTTTTTTACTGCGTTCATTTTGCTCCTTTAATTTTTTATATATTAAATTAATTTTTTTATTTTATATTTTTATTTTATATTTTTATTTTATATTTTTATTTTATATTTTTATTTTATATTTTTTTCTTAATTAATATTCCGCACGCTTCAAAAAATAATATCCAATGCAAATATATAAAACATTTGCAAACCACCCTGATACAAATGGATTTATCAAACCGTTCTTGCTGAAAGTTTCAAAAAATCCAGTAAGCAAATAATATCCATATCCAAATACAATTGCAAATCCAACATTTTTTGCTGTACCTCCACGAACAAATTTACTTCCAAGTGCCAAACCTATAAAACAAATTGAAAAGCTCGCGAAAGGAAATGAATATTTTTTTGACAGCTGAAAAATCATACCTCTAACATCTCCACCAACAAATCTTTGTTCTTCAATTTCTTTTCGTAATTCATTTATTGTCATATTTCTATTATTTTTTTCCTGCAATATAAATTTTTCTGGCTCAGAATTAAATTTCTCAGAAGTAAATGTCTGATAAAATTTATTTTCATTTGTTTCAACATCCAAAACTGAAACACGACTAAATATCCATCTTTTTTCTTTATCGTCAAACTTTCCGCTCTCAGCCCGAATAATTTTTACAAGTTTATTAAAATTAGAATTTGTTTCTACAATTTCTATAATCGAAGCAGTTCGATTTATTCTATTAATATTTTGCATATAATAAACTCTATTTTCTTGGTCACGAAAGAATGCATTATTTTTTGTGTTTGGAATAATAATTTCTTCTTTTGCATCCTTTCTTAAAATTTGGGAATATTTATTTGCCACTGGTACAACTCTATCGATAAATATAAATATTAAAACAGAAATTAAGATAGCTATTATAACTGGATATCTAATAATTCTTTTAAATGAAACTCCAGAAGTTTTTAGAGAAATTATTTCCAAAGAACTTGCCATGGAGTTCATAGAAATAAGTCCACCAAGTAAAACTGCAAGCGGTGCTACATCTGTTATCATTTTTGGCATCAAAGTAAAAGTATAAAAAATAGATTCTCGTGAAGTCATTTTTCCTTCATTCACAAATTTTACTATTTTAAAAAGTTGCGTAAATAAATATAAAAGCAAAAAAGAAATCAGGCAAAGTATAACTGCTTTCAAAAAATTTTTTATAATATATTTATCCATTCTTTTCATAATTGCCATTACATCACCCTAGATTTTTTTATATAAGAAATATATGTGACTAAAGCTAAAATAATATTTGGTGTCCAAACTCCAGCGAAAACAGAAATTTTTCCGCCCTTTGCAAAAGCTGATCCGACATTTAATAATATTACGTAAGCAAAAACTATAAAAAGACTAAGTGCAAAGTTCGCACCTTTACCAGAGCGATAATGCCCGTTGGAAAGTAAAACTCCCATGACAGCCAAAAGTAAAATTGAAAGTGGCACGGCAAATCTTTTATTCATCTCAAGTTTATATAAAACTTTTTTTTCTGTTGGCACAAACTTATATTCCTTCGTCAAAGTATAAAAAGATTTTGTTTCTATATCTTTTATTTTTAAAGCGATATCTTTTGTAAAACTTGTTAACGCAACTTTTTTAATATCAAATTTTCCTCTGACACCAATATCGCCTGTTGGATTAAATTTATAAAAACTTGCATTTTTTATACTCATAACTCCGCTCAAAAAAAGTGCTTTTTCTCCAAACATTACAGATGAGTATGGAGAATCAGATTCTTTTTGGAAAATTAAAACTCGCTGAGATTCGTTGCCAATAATATCGTCTATGTACAAACTAAAATCTCCTATGTTTCGCATGAAAGTTTTTCTTTGCAATTGAAACGAAGGATTTTCTAAAATAATTTTTTGCGTTATAAACTGGAGTTTTTCAAATGACTGCGGAATTATAATTTCTTGTAAAAAAATAATAAATAAAAAACAAGCCACAGCCAATTTTAAAACTGGAGAAATTAAATATTTTAAACTTAAACCCATAGAACTCATTGCGACACTTTCACTTGACCGAGTAAAAGTTGAGAAAGTAACCATAGCACCAAGAAAAAGTGACATAGGAATTGTCTGTGTCAAAATCGGTGGCAAATAAAACGACAAAATTCTTATTGTATCAATAACAGAAATACCCCTTACGATTATATTTTCAAGCATCATAGTTATAATGTCTATTAAAAATACAAAAGTAAAAAGTGTTAAACTAAAAATTATTGGCAATTTAATTTGAGTCAAAATATATTTTTCTATGGTTTTCATATTTCCCTCTTTATTTTTTTTAATGCAGCATATTAAAATTTCGTGCAAAAATTCATAAGAAACAAAATTCCAGTAAAGATGTTTTCTTGTTCTGAAATTTATTGATTTCATAGAATCAAAAATATTTTTATTGGTAATTTTTGATAAATCAGTTTTCTTTGGAAAAAATTCTATTAGAAGTTCATTAGAATTTTCATTTCTACCTCTTTGAAATGAAGCATGTGGGTCTGCAAAAAATGCAGAAATTTTTAATTCTTCTTCTACTTTATTTGTAATAAATAAATTCTTTTTCTCGATCAACTGTGAAACTTTTAAATATCATTTTAGCATAGAGAGAACAAAGATATTTTATGAACTCTTCCATATATTTTTCTGTTCTATCTCCTATTTTCACAACTATGTGAAAAATTTTTTCGCTCTACAAAAGCCGAAAAGCATTCTGTTGTATTACTTCTTCTTGATTTTTTATCTATTTTTTTGCTAAATATCACAAATTCTTTAGTCCATATCTATACGATTTCTTTCAAATTGTTCTAAGATGTTTTATGGTCACAGTTCCCTCTATCGTGTGTTAAATTCGCATCTTAATATTTTAAACGATTTAGCTTTATCAGCTATTTATTTTTTCTGTTACATTTCATTTTTCAATTTACCTCTTAATATTTTATATTTTTCCCTTTAAATAAACTTCCTATTTTTTCACCAGCTAAAATTTTGAAAATAATTTCAGGATTTTCACCACTTGCAATAAAAGTATCGATTCCTTCTTTAGTTGCAATTTTTGCCGCCAGAATTTTTGTGGTCATTCCACCAGTTCCAACATTTGAAGAACTATCACCAGCAAAATTTTCAACGTCAGAAATATTTTCAATTTCGTAAATTAATTTCGCATCAGGATTTTTCTTTGGATCAGCATTATAAAGTCCATCTATATCTGACAAAATAATTAAAGCGTCACTTTTGGTAAGAGTTGCAACATAAGCAGATAGTGAATCATTGTCACCAAACTCAATCTCATCCGTTGCAACAGTATCATTTTCATTTACAATAGGAATTACTCCCATCTCAAAAAGAGTTAAAAAAGTATTCAAAGCATTTTCTTTTCTATTTTTTTCTTCTATTACATCCTTAGTTAAAAGAATTTGAGCAACTATCTGATTATAACTCATAAAAAAGTTTTCATAAATTTGCATGAGAACAGCTTGACCAACTGCTGATGTAGCTTGTTTTCCTTTTGTGTCTCTAGGTCTCTCCGCAAGTTTTAATCTTTCTGTACCAACTGCAATTGCACCCGAACTTACTAGAACAATTTCTTTCCCTTGATTTTTTAAATCAGAAAGAACCCAAGCCAGCTTTTCAATTTTTTGCAAATTTATAGCTTTGTTTGGATAAGTCAAAGTTGTAGTACCAACTTTTATCACTATTCTTTTATAATTTTTATCTCTAAATCTTTTTTGCTCCATTAATTTTATTCACCCTTTTAAATAAAATATTTTAATTTTTTTCTAAGGCTCTGATTAGTCCTTGAGCAAGCTGGTCTGGACAAGAAGTCCCCCGACCTTTACAGTCAATTCCCTTTAATCTTTTGATAGCTTCATCAACTGTAAATCCCACCAATAATTTTTCTAGTCCTTGTACATTTCCATCGCAACCACCATGAAATTTTATATAAGTAAGTATTCCATTTTCAATTTTAAAATCTATCTCGCGCGAGCAAACACCTTCTGTTTTATAAGTTTTCATTCTAAAATTATTTTCCTTTCTAAATTTAAAAATTATTAAATTCAAAATTATTTTGTAAATTTATTTATTTATTTTCTCTCTTATATATAATCAATCCTAAAGCTGCAATTGCCAAAGATATTAGCATGTGAAATTTTGCGGCAACAAAAGCCGAATACAAAATATAAATTCCTCCTATTATTGCAAGCACAGGCAACAAAGGGAACAACGGAGTTCTATAAGAATTTTCAATTTTACCAAACTTTTTTCTCAATATAAAAGTTCCACAAAATACTAAAATATAAAACAAGAAAAATATTGCCACTGGAATATTTGATAGTGTTTCTGGATCTTTTGTAATCCACATAATTAACAAAATAGTTATTGTCACAAAATACATGAACCATGAAGAACGTACCGGCTGATTATGTTTTGGATTAATTTCCGCGAAATAATTTCCTTTTATAAATTTTCCGTCAATGGCTAAGGAATAAGGAAGCCGTGTCGCCACTAAACTGTTTCCATTAAATGCTCCAAAAGCTGAAATAGTTATTCCTAACAAAATTAATTTTGACCCAGCTGAACCGAACAAAACTTTTGCAACTTCTCCAAGTCCATCTTGTTTCATTAAAACTTCCGCTGGAAAAACTCTCAAAGTTCCTATTACTAGACATGCATAGCAAAAAGTTATAAATGCTATTCCAATAAGAATCGCTCGTGGCAAATTTTTCTTGGCATTTTTTATATCCCCTGCAATTGTCCCAACATAAACCCATCCATCATATGCAAACATCACTGGAACAAGTGCCATTCCAACTAATTTTATTGCGTTCCCACTTGTAGTGCTCACAACTTCTTGGCTCATAATAAATGGAGCAGGATTATTTTTGTAAAATAATCCCAATATTCCTATTGCTAATAAAGGCAGAATTTTTATTGCAGTCGAAACAGTTTGAATATATCCTCCACCTTTTCTCGTGTAAATATTTATAATATAAACAAAAGTTACTCCAGCAAATGCCACAATATAATTTATATAATCTGGCACGGTTTTATTTAGATACAAAAATAAAAATATAGAAAAAAAATAAGCTTGTGCCGCTGTTATTGCTGGTGTATAAATTATAGTTTGAGTCCATCCAACAATGAAACCCATTTTCTCACCATAAAGTTTTTTAATCCAAGTAATCATTCCGCCAGTTTCTGGAAATGCTGCACCGACTTCTACTGCAACTAGTCCTGAAATTATTGTGATTACTCCACCTATAATCCAAGCTGTTAAAGCTAATTCAGGATTTCCTCCAGTTGCTTTTAATACAGGCTGTGATTTAAAAAATATTCCAATTCCTATAACAATTCCTATTACTGTAGCAAGTGCTACTGGGAATCCATAACGTGCTTCAAGTTTTTTTGACATTAAAAATTTCCTCCTAAAACTTTTTGATATTATACTTCCGATATAGTATACCATGAATTTTATATCATGATAAATTTTTTATTATATTTTTCTATAAAAAAATTCTGGTAAATTACCCCAGAATTTTTTCTTTATATTCTTCTTTATTTAATTTTTGTATTCTTAAAATTTAATTATCGTAACCTTTCTTAAGCAAAATTCCACCAGAAATATTTTTTACTTTGTATCCGTTTTGAACCAAGAATCTTGCTCCTATATAAGCTGCAAGTCCAGCATTACAATAAATCCAAACTTCTTTATCTTTAGGAATTTTATTTATATTTGCCCGAAGTCCGCTTAAAGGAACATAAAGTCCTTCTTTTATTTTTTGATCAGGTAATAAAACAGGTTCTCTGACATCTAGTATAAAATGTTTAGCAGAATCGAATTTTGGCAAGTCATCAAAGTGAACTTGTTCAACAAAACCAGCAACAATATTTTGTGCAATAAATCCAGCCATGTTTGCAGGAGATTTTGCCGTCATAAATGGAGGCGCATACGCAAGTTCTAGTTCAGTTAAATTATCAATTGTTCCTCCAAAATAAATTGAAGTAGCAATAACATCTATAAATTTATCTACACCTTCATATCCTATAGCTTGAGCTCCCAAAATTTTTCTTGAACTTGGATCAAATAAAAACTTTATGCTTATACGAGTTGCTCCCGGATAATATGATGCATGAGCTCCTGGATGCAAATAAATTTTCTCGAAATTTTTATTTTTTTGTTTAAGTGTTCGCTCATTATTCCCAGTTGCTGCTGCTGCCATTTTAAATATTTTTATTATGGAAGTCCCCAAAGTTCCAACATATTTTTCTTTTGCTCCACAAATATTATTGGCAACAATTCTTCCTTGACGGTTTGCTGGTCCTGCAAGTGGAACTGCAACTTCGTCATGCGTAACAAAATCTTTTACAGTAACTGCATCTCCAAGTGCATAAACATCTTTTGCATTAGTCAGCATATAATCATCTGTTAAAATATGACCTCGAGCTCCAAGTTTTATCTCAGAACTTTTTAAAAATTCTGTATCAGGTGTAACTCCTATCGCCAAAATAATTATATCCGCTGAAATAATTTCTCCAGAATCAAGAGTGAGAGAAATTTTATCTTTCTCCTCATTAAAAGAAACAGCTTTTTTTCCGACCAACATTCTTATACCATTGGCTTCCATTTCTTTTTCTAGAATAGTAGACATCTCGCTGTCGAATGGAGCCATTATATGAGGAGCAGCTTCAACCAAAGTTGTTTTTAATTTTAAGTCCACCATATTTTCTGCCATTTCAACACCAACAAATCCACCACCAATAACTATTGCATCTTTAAGTTTATTTTGTGTCACATAATTTTTTATTTTGTCGGTGTCTGGTATATTTCTTAACGTGAAAATCTTGTTGCTATCAATTCCAGCTATAGGTGGAACAATAGCTTTCGCCCCTGGTGATAATACAAGAGTATCATATGACTCTTCATATTCTCTATTTTTGTCTTTGACTTTTACTTTTTTGTTTTTAGTATCTACTGAAATAACTTCGCTGTCAACTCTAACATCAATCTCAAAAACAGCTTTCATTTTTTCTGGGCTCTGAATAATAAGTGCGTCTCTTTGTTGAATTGAACCTCCGATATAATATGGGAGACCACAATTTGCAAAAGATGGATAAGGTCCTTTTTCAAAAATTATTATCTCTGCTTTTTCATCGAGCCTTCTCAGACGTGCAGCTGTAGAAGCTCCACCAGCAACTCCACCAACAATTACAATTTTTTTCATACTAAATTTCCTCCTGTAAAAAGTTTTATTAAGATAAAAATATTATAGCATAAATTTAATAAATTTATTTAGTATGTGTAAAAATTAATTATCTTTCTTTAATTGTTACCTTTATTTTATCTCCAGACTGTTTAGATATTTTTTCTCTGATATCTTTTCTTATTCCTATAATATGACAAGGAGTTTTCATGACAACTAGACTACCATCATATGGTTCCCCATCAAAAGTTGCATGAACTTTTACTCTTCCTTTTCCAAATTCTGCTCTTACATCATATGGAAATTCTATATATGCACCGTCAAGGTCAGGAACTTTTTTTATAGTAGCTTCGAACTCATAAATTTTCGTATTCATAATTTTTTTCTCCATGTAGATTGCTATTTTAATTATTACCAATAAAATAATTCGATACTATTTTTAATTCTTCTATTATTTTGATTCCTTGTGGGCAAACTTTTTCACATGCACCACACGCAACACACTTACTTGCCAAAGAATCTTTTGATTGA
>JBOFDW010000208.1:0-2173 GCA_051647385.1 Fusobacteriaceae bacterium | reverse complement strand
TTGTCAGTTTTTACTTGAAGAATTCCAGCCGTTGGGTCAGTTACTCTTATAACATTTACCCCACCAAGTTTTGTAAGCATAATATCTCCAGTGTATCCAAGACCTGCCGCAACTTTTTTACCTTTCAAATCATTTACAGATTTTATTTTGCTATTATCTTTTACAATTAGAACTTGCTTAGCTTCAAAATATGGAGCAGTAAATAAAACAGATTTTTTTCTCTCTTCTGTAATTGTCATTCCAGAAACTACCACATCAACTTTTTTAGCTTGAAGTGCTGGAAGCAAAGCATCAAAATTCATGTTCTCAATTTTGATATCCATGTTAAGTCTCTTCGCAACTTCTTTTATAAGGTCAATATCAAATCCAACAATTTCATTCTTTTCAAAAAATTCAAATGGTGGAAAATCAATGTTCGAACCAACATAAAGTCTTTCTTTCCCAAAAGCACTAACACCTAAAACCAACGTCAAAATTACCATTACCAAATTTCTTAAAACATTTTTCATAATTTTTTTTCCTCCTAATTTTTTTTTGATATTTTATAATATATATTTTTTAAAAATAAAAACCTAAAATTAAAATCAGACTCAAAAATTAAATCCCAGAATTTTCTATTCTATCAAAAGCTTCTTTGAGTTTATCAATATTTTGAGTTGCAGAAATTCTGATGAAATTTTCTGCTCCAAAACTTGAACCAGACAAAACAATAATCCCTAATTTTTCCAACAAAAAATTTTCAAACTCATCGCCACTCATTTTGGTTTTCGATACATTAACAAAAGAATAAATTCCACCCTGAGGTTTCATCATGGACAAAGATTTTATATTATTTATCCGCTCGTGAATATATTCTAGCCTCTCTTTGAAAATTGGCACGAGATCTTTTTTCACACGTTCACGATTTTTCAAGGCAGAAATTGCAGCCCGCTGTGATACACTTGAAATTGAATAATTTATCGTATCGTTAATATTTTTTATGCACTGAATAAATTCTGCGTCTGCAATTATATATCCAACTCGCCAACCAGTCATGGCAAAATTTTTTGAGAAACTACAAAGTGAGATTGTTCGCTTAGACATTTCTGGCAAAGTATAAATCGGCAAAAATTTATTTTCATAACTATAATAATCGTACACATCATCTGCTATAACCAGCAAATTATTTTTTTTGGAAATTTCGCAAATAATTTCTAGGCTAGATTTATTATAACAAATTCCAGTTGGATTTGATGGCGTATTTAAAATTATAGCCTTGGTTTTTTCTGTGATATTTCTTTCTAAATCTTCTTTGATAATTTGAAAGCCATTCTCCTCAAAAGTTTTCACTATTACAGGAACACCGCTGCAAAGTTCTGTTTGCTGGCAGTACACAGGAAAATATGGAGAAAAAATAATTACCTCGTCATGAGAATTTAAAATTGTGTGTAGCACCAAATACATTCCGTGTGCTGCACCGTTTGTCACCAAAATATTTTCTGGTGAAATATTATAATTATCAAAATCTTCGTCGTGATAATTTGCGATATTTTTTCTAAGCTCAATATCTCCTTGAGAATTTCCGTAATGAGTGTGCCCTGCATGTGCATCATTAAGTGCGTCAGTAATTATATAATGCGGAGTGTGAAGGTCGATATCTCCCAGCCCTAAATTTATAATCTCACCTTTAAAGTTTGTTGCGACGATTTTTTCTCCCATGGAAATTTTTCGATCTTTATGTTTTTCAGCAATAAATTTTTTCACAGAAGTCACCTCGCAAATATTTCAAAATCTTAATGGTTCAAAACTTTATCCAAGAAATCTTTTGTACGAGCATGTTTCGGATTATCAAAAATTTGCTCTGGAGTTCCTTCCTCCAAAATAAATCCGTGATCCATAAACAAAACTCTATCTGCAACATTTTTAGCAAATCCCATTTCATGAGTAACAATTACCATTGTCATTCCTTCGTTCGCCAAAGATTTCATAACGTCCAAAACTTCACGCACCATTTCTGGATCGAGAGAAGATGTAGGCTCATCAAAAAGCATCAAATCTGGTTCCATAGCAAGAGCACGAGCAATGGCAACACGTTGCTTTTGACCACCAGAAAGTTTGTTTGGATATTCACTAGCTTTATTTTTTAGCCCAACTTTTTCTAAAAGTTTCATAGCAAAATTTTTAGTCTCGCCCT
>JBOFDW010000207.1:0-6948 GCA_051647385.1 Fusobacteriaceae bacterium | reverse complement strand
AGAAGCTGCATTTGGCTCGCTTTCAAGCTCATAGATTCTATTTGGAATTCCGCTAGAATTTTCGTAAATTCCACTCCCAGCTCCAAGCCCCAAAACTATATTTGGAAGTTTTGCTTCATCACTAGATTTTTTTTGTTCGTTTTCCTCAGAAAAAATAGTTGTAGAAATAATGAAAAAAAATAACGAGCCCATCAAAAATTTGTTCCAAGAAAATTTTAAACTTATCTTCAAGAAAGACCTCCGCTTAATTTTTTATGTAAATATACTATGCTATCATACCATTTTTAGAGAAAATTTGAAATGAAAATTTTGCACTGTCCGAGTTTGCATTTTAACTCTGACATTTTTTGCTCTGAAAATTTATCGTCCACAAAAGAAAAAAATGCACTTCCGCTACCTGACATAAAAAATTCTAATCCTGTTTTATCAAGCATATTTCGAAAACTTTTTAACCTTTCATTTTGGATTACAAGAGCTTCTTCGAGATGATTTATTATGTTTGGTTTTATTAAGTCCAAATTATTTGATTCGAATCCTGATATAATTTGATTAATATCCGAAAATTTTGGCTTTTTATTTTCTGGCAACTCATCAAAAATTTTGAAGGCTATTGGAGTTGATACACCAAAATTTGGTTTTACCACCAAAAGTTTGATCGTCAAATTATTCTCAAAAGTTTCAAGCTTTTCTCCTATACCTTTTGCCTCGCAAGGTTTGTTCACCAAGAAAAAAGGTATGTCAGCTCCAATTTTTTTAGAAAAATTAATGAGCTCATCCATTCCAAAAAAATTATTATGATATTCGTTCAGAGCCATCAAAAAGAATGCTCCGTTAGAACTTCCACCACCAAGTCCTGATTGCATAGGAATATTTTTATCTATGAAAACTTCTATTTCTTGGCTCTCAAGTTTTGATTTATCATAAAACTTTTTATGAATTTTGTGCAAAATATTTTCTTCATCAGTGGGCATGTATTTATTTTCAGTGTAAATTTTTAATGCACCAGATTTGCCAGTAAATTCTAGCTCCAAAATATCTGAAAGAGAAATTGGCAACATCGTCATATGAAGTTCATGATATCCATTTTTTTGCAGACCCAAAATATTTAGTCCAACATTTATTTTGGCATTTGACACAAGTTTTTTCTTCATTCAAAAATCTCCTCTTCACTTTCCAAATCGATTTTTTTATCTATCCCTCGCATCTCCAAAATTTCTATCAACTCAGAGCTCTTCCCTTTGCCTACGTTTCCTTCTGGGACTTCTAAAATTTTAAACTTAAAATATTTGTCATAATATTCCAGCTCCAAAATGTTTCCATCTTTTATTTCTGTGCTAGCCTTTGCAACTTTTCCATTTATTTTTGCCTTGCCTCCGTCCACAACTATTTTTGCAATTGGACGCCGCTTAATTATCCTGCTCACTTTCAAAAATTTGTCAATACGCATTTTTACTCCTCACGTTTTCTTCTTCTATACTTATTTTTAATATTTTTTTCTGTCAAAAATATTCCCTCTATATTATACTATAAAAATTTTCATCTCCAAAATTTTTTTGATATTCTTATTTTAACTCAAAAATTTTGCTCATTTTATTCATCGAACTTTGACGGTGAGTTATAAGAATTATAGTTTTGTCAGAACAAGCTATCAAAATATCATCCAAAAGTTTTTCCTCAGTTTTAGAGTCAAGTGAAGCTGTAACTTCATCCAAAATAATTATTGGAGAATTTCTGATGATAGCACGGGCAACAGCCAACCTAGTTCTTTGCCCTCCAGAAAAATTCATGCCGTCATTTCCCAAGATGGTTTCATATTTTTGAGGCAAACTTTCAATGAAAGTTTTTATGTTGGCTTTTTCAGCTGCATTTTCTATCTCGTTTTGAGTAGCGTTTATTTTTCCAACAAAAATATTCTCGCGAATACTTGCGTTGAATAAAAAAGGATTTTGCGGAACAAGGCTAAAAATTTCTCTGCAAATTTCTGGATTCAAATCTTTTAATTCTACCTCTCCAATTTTTATCGAGCCAATTTCATAATCCCATAATCTCATAAAAAGATTAGCCAGTGTAGTTTTTCCAGATCCACTTTGACCCTTTATAGCAATTTTTGTACCAAAGGGAATTTCAAGATAAAGATTTTTAATTTTAGTTTCTTTATCACCATCATAGTAAAAAGTCAGGTCAATAATTTTTATGTCCAAATTTTCTGGTAAATTATTTTTCATAAATTTTTGTTCTATATTTTTAAAATTACTTTTATTATTTTCTCTGTCTGTTATTTCATAAAGTCTCTTTGACGACTCTTTGCATTCTCTAATCTCGTGATAAATATTTGCAAGAGGAATAACTGCCTCAAATGCACTTAGAGATATGAGCACAACCGATGCCAAATAAACAGAGTCAAAATTATTGTTGTTTATGGCTAAGGCTGTGAAAAAAAGTATAGCAATAGGACAAGAGTTTGATAAAAATCCGCTTGTAACCATACTAAAACTATCTAATAAGGTTTTCTTGTCCTGACTTTTTATGAGCGACTGGCTGGAATCCATAATAATTTTCTTTTGAAGTTCGCTCGCTCCATAACTTTTGAGTTCAGCCATTCCTTTTATTCCATCAACAAGAACCGTCTGCAGATGACTTCTCTTCAATATAACTTCTTGTGGAGTTTTTCTTTTACTAATATAATATGGCAAAATAAATCCAGCTACTATATAAAATATTGCAAAAATTTTTGCTGCTGTGAAAGAAAAATATGCTAGCGAAAACAACGCAACAAAAAAAGTTACCACTGCAATTGCAATTGGATAAATTACTCTTAAGTAAAAATTCTTGAGATTATCAACATCAGATGCAATTCTACTGAGAAGATCTCCGCTTCTTTCTTTTAAGAGAGCGCTTGTCGGTAACGCCTCAATATTTTCGTAAAAATTTTGCCGAAGTTTTGATAAAAATTTGAAAGTCACGTTATGAGAAAGTAATCGCTCAAGATATCTAAGAGCAGGTCGCACCAGACCAAAAAATCTTACTCCAATTGTTACAACTAACAAAGGTGCGATGGAATCCTCCAAGGCTGCCCGACAAATTAAATATGCAGAAAAACCTAGAAGACCAATATTTCCAATAATAGTTCCCACACCAAAAAATACTGAAAGAATTATTGATCTTTTTTGTTCAAATAAAATTTTTGACAGTCTTGTCAAATTTTTGTTATTCAATTGAGACCCCTCCCAACTCTTCCTTCAAATTTTCATAGCTGTCGCATTTCAAAATTTTACCATTATCCAAAACTATCACGCGGCTAGCAATTTTTATTGTGCTAGGTTTATGGGCAAGAATTAAAATCATGGTATTTTTTAATGCCAAAATTCCCTGCAAAACTTTTTCTTCACTTTCAGAATCAATATTTGAAGTTGGCTCGTCCAGAATTAATAAGTCAGCATTTTTTAAAAATGCCCTTGCAATTGCTATACGTTGTATTTGTCCTCCGCTTAATGACGCCCCACCTTCACCAATTATAGTTTCATATCCAGCAGGAAAATTTTCTATAAATTCGTGGGCATGTGCTCTACTCGACGCTTCTTTTACTTCTTCAAGAGTTGCATCTTTTTTCCCCAGCAAAATATTCTCGTAAATACTTCCATAAAAAAGATACGGTCTCTGAGGAATATATGCAACATGCGAATCCCAATTTTTTATTGTATCAAGAGAAAAATTTTTATTCACAATTATTTTACTGTTACTATTACTTGAAAGTGAAATAAATTTTAGCAGTAAATTTAAGACGGTAGTTTTTCCAGCTCCACTCGCACCAACCAAAGCCACTATCTCGTTTTTATTTATCTCAAAATTTAACTTTGATACAGCTTCTTCATCTCGAGTTGGATAAGTAAAACTCACATCACAAAATTTTATGTTCATCAAATTTTCTATCTCTATTGACTCTTTTTCTTTTAAATTTATTTCTTTTAAATTTTTATCTTGTACCTTTTTTTTCTGTAAATTCTCTCCTAAAAATTTCTCGATTTTATCATAAGCAGTTACACCTGAAACTCCAGAGTGAAATTTTAGCCCAAGTTGTCTGAGCGGAAAATAAAATTCTGGGGTTATGAGTAACAGAAAAAAAGCTGACTCAAATTCTATGCTCCGATTTATAAGTCTGACTCCAAGTGAAATTGCAACAAGAGCTGTACTAATAGTCGACAAAAATTCCAGTGTGAAAGCTGACAAAAAAGCAATACGCAAAACACACATAGTTTTTTGTCTGAAATTTTCACTCATCTTAAAAACAATTCCAGACTGAAGTTTGCTAACGTTAAAAATTTTTAGTGTCGTTAGTCCTTGTAATATTTCGTAAAAATATCCGCTCATTCGACTAAGTACACTCCACTGTTTTTTAGATTTACTGTCAGCCATTTTTCCAATAAAAATCATCATCACTGGAATAATTGGAGCAGTAAAAAGAAAAATCAGTGCAGTTATTTTATCAATAAAAAAAGCCACAACCAAAATTCCAAGTGGCAAAATTGCCACAGAAAAAAGTTGTGGTATATACCCAGAAAAATAATCTTCTAGAGCCTCGACTCCATCACCAACCAAATTTACAACTTGACCAGTAGATTTTTCAGTGAGATGAACTGGACCAAGATCAAAAATTTTATCAACAAGTCTGACTCGAATATTTTGCTTCAAAATAGACGCACTTCTTTTTGCTAAAATATCTTTAAGCCAATTTATATTTGCACGAATAAAAATAATAATAACGAACAATATAAATATTGAATAGAGATTTGACACTAAATTTTTATTGAAAAATATCTCAGTAATTATCTTGGTAAGCAAAAACATTTGCCAAATCATAAGGCCTCCACCAACAATTAGCAGAGCTATTATAATTATCAGCAAATGTTTTATTTTTATGGCTTCTCGCATGAGACGTTTGTCGACCATCATTTTCCTTTCAGAGTCAAAAACTTTATTCATGTAAAAATTATATCTAATATTTTCTTGCTTTTTATTTCTTTTAATTTTTCTTTAAATTCTTGCAAAAAAATTTTACTAAAAATCATGAGAAAAGTTTTTTATATTCTCCATAACCTTCTCTATCCAAATCTTCAACAGGAATAAATCTGAGTGAAGCAGAATTTATGCAATATCTCAGACCAGTTGGTTCAGGTCCATCATTGAAAACGTGTCCCAAATGAGAATCTCCGCTCAAACTTCTTGTCTCAGTTCGTTTCCGACCAAGAGTCAAGTCTTCTTTATAAACAATATTTTTATCTTCTACTGGCTTATAAAAACTTGGCCAACCACATCCTGAGTCAAATTTTTCTTTTGAGGAAAAAAGAACTTCACCAGAAACTATGTCCACATATATTCCTTCTCTTTTCTCGTCCCAAAATTCATTTTTGAATGGAGGTTCAGTTCCATTTTCTTGAGTCACTTCATATTGTATCGTTGAAAGTTTCTCAATCTTTTCTTTGTACTTTTCTTTATTACTCATATTCTTTTTCTCCTAGTATTTTAAGCAGAAATAAATTTTCTATTTTCCTACGCAAAAATTTTTAAAGATATGGTCGAGCAAATCTTCGTTGCTAATTTCTCCTGTAACTTCCGATAAAGAATCAAGCGCCATCTTCAAATCTATAGCAATTAAATCCATTGGAAGTCCAGCTTCTATTGTCTCAAAAATATTATTCACAGAATCTTTAGTCTTTTCCAGGGCCGACTTGTGTCGAATATTTGTTATGACGAGTTTTTGAGATGAATCCTCAACTTTTTCTCCAACAACAAATCTATAAATTTTTTCTTCCATCTCTTCTATCCCAATATTTTCCCTAGCAGAAATTTCTATCCAGTTTTTAATCTTAGTAAAAGAAGTCAGGTCGACTTTTTTTTGCATATCAATTTTGTTCAAAATTCCTATAACATTTTCAGCTTTTATTTTTTCATAAATTTTAAAGTCTTCATCAGATAATTTCTCTGATGAATCTATAACAAACATTACTAGGTCGGCCTCGTCCAAAAGTTTCTTAGATTTTTCTACTCCGATATTTTCTATAATATCGTTTGTGCTCCGAATTCCTGCTGTGTCAACAAGTATGAGAGGAATACCTTTCAAATTTATTATCTCTTCAATGACATCACGTGTCGTTCCTGGAATGTGAGTCACTATGGCTCGTTCCTCTCGCAAAATAGAATTGAGCAAGCTTGATTTTCCAACATTTGGTTTTCCAACTATGGCGGTCTTCACTCCCTCCTTAATCATCTTCCCTTTATCATAAGTCTGGATAAGTTGGTTCGCATTTTTTATTACTACCTCAAGATTTTCAACAAGATTTGAAGGAAGTGGGTCATCTATTCCCTCTTCAGGATAGTCAAGCACAACATTAACATGAGCTGCAACATCTAGCAATAATTTTTTCAGCTCACTTATTTTCTCACGCAAATCTCCACGCAAATGATTCACTGAAAGTGAAACGCTTTTGTCAGTTTTCCCGTGAATAATATCTCCTATTGCCTCAGCCTGAGTCAAATCTATTTTCCCGTTCAAAAATGCACGTCTTGTAAACTCCCCTGCTTCAGCATGTCTTGCTCCATGCCTTAGTACAAGTTCCAAAACTTTTTCCGTAATAATAAAACCACCATGGCAGTTTATCTCAACAATATCTTCTCCTGTATAAGTTTTTGTCCCTTTCATAATAGAGACCAAAACTTCATCAACAGTTTCGTTGTTGTTAATAACATAGCCATGGTTTATTGTGTGATTTTTTATTTCATTTATATTTTTCATAGAAGTTGGTTTAAAAACTTTACCCAAAATTTTTAATGAGTCCGTACCTGATATTCGAACAATACCTATCCCACCCTCTCCCCTTGGAGTTGAAATTGCCGCTATTGTGTCAAACATGTTTTCACCTACTTCTTCTTTTTTACTACGATATATCTTT
Source organism: Fusobacteriaceae bacterium (assembly GCA_051647385.1). Lineage (GTDB taxonomy): Bacteria > Fusobacteriota > Fusobacteriia > Fusobacteriales > Fusobacteriaceae > JAGNZR01. The sequence continues at coordinate 1 of JBOFDW010000207.1, read as the reverse complement.
T
>JBOFDW010000206.1:0-3208 GCA_051647385.1 Fusobacteriaceae bacterium | reverse complement strand
ATAACAAGCTAGTAAAAGAGTTTGGAGAATTTCAAATAAAAGTTACTCGCAACATGACAGAGATAAACGAAAATTTTAAAACAAGCCTCGACAAAAATATGAAAGATTTGATTTCTTCTGTGGAGTTAAAATTTGAGGGGATAAATAATAAAGTTGAAGAGAGACTTAAAACTGGATTTGAAAAAACTAACGAAACTTTCAAGTCAATTATAGAGAGACTTGCAAAAATAGATGAGGCTCAGAAAAAAATCGAGGCTCTATCTGGGAATATAATTTCGCTTCAAGATATTTTGACAGACAAAAAATCTCGTGGAATTTTTGGAGAAGTTCAGCTTTATCAAATTATGAGCTCAGTGTTTGGTGCTCCAAATGACAAAACTTATCAGACTCAATATAAACTTTCAAATGACACAATGGCTGACGCTGTACTTTTCGCTCCTGAACCTGTTGGAACAATTGCCATTGACTCAAAGTTTCCACTTGAAAACTATAAGAGACTTATGGACAGGACTCTCAGTGATGCGGATAAAAAAATTGCAGAGTCAAATTTTAAATCTGACATGAAAAAGCATATTGACGCAATTTCGTCTAAATATATTATCATGAATGAAACTGCCGACCAAGCAATTTTATTTTTACCAGCTGAGGCGATTTTTGCAGAACTAAATGCATATCATGGAGACATAATAGAATATGCACAGAAGAGAAAAGTTTGGATAGCTTCACCAACAACTTTGATGGCGGTTTTAAATACTTTGCAAGTTGTTTTGCATAATATTGAGCTTGCAAAAAATACTCACATAATCCAAGAGCAACTAAAATTATTGAAAGTTGAGTTTGGAAGGTACCGTGACCGTTGGGACAAACTTTCTGTTGATATTGAAAAAGTTAGCAAAGATGTTAAAGATATTAATACTACTTCGGAGAAAATTACGAAAAAATTTGAGTCTATTGCGAATGTTGAGATAGAAGAAATTTCTCACGAAGAAAATGAGCAAGAAAAAATTAATCTAGACTTAAAAGATTAGAAAATATTTTAAGTTAGAAATTTAGAGCAAAAAAATTTATAAAGCTCATAAAAAACTTTTGGCAAAAAATTTTGCTGGAAGTTTTTTTTATTACTCACAAAAAAATTAGCACCAAAACTTTTTGTAATTTTGTATTCATGTTTAAAATTTTGCTTTTTTATTATAAAAATGTTATAATCCTAGTGAAAAGTTTTGCAGGGTTAGTAGTAAGAGTTGAGAAAATAATTATTTGTTTTCTTGCCCCTTATTATTTCCTGTGAACTAAATTATTTTAGGAGGAAATTAATGTTTAATGAAACAAAACTTTCGATGGAACTCGGAGGAAGGACTCTTTCAGTTTCTACAGGGAAGATTGCGCGGCAATCTAACGGAGCAATTTTAGCACAATATGGCGAAACAGTAATTTTGACTACTGTTAACAGATCAAAGGTACCAAAACTTGGAATAGATTTTTTCCCTTTGACAGTCGAATATGTAGAAAAATTTTATGCAGCTGGAAAATTTCCAGGAGGATTCAACAAAAGAGAAAGCCGACCTGGTACTGACGCAATTTTAACTTCAAGACTTATTGACCGACCAATCAGACCAATGTTTCCAGAAGGATTTACTTATGATGTGCAAATAGTAAACACAGCAATGTCTTTTGACGGCAAAAATACTGCTGACCATGTTGGGATAACTCTTTCTTCACTTGGAATTATGATTTCTGATTTGCCTTTTATGGGACCAGTTGCTGGAGTAACTGTTGGATATATAAACGGTGAATTTATTTTGAATCCTACACCTGACCAACTTCTTGAAAGTGAACTTGAACTTGTAGTTGCGGGAACAGAAGATGCTATAAATATGGTGGAAGCTGGAGCAAAAGAATTATCAGAAGAAAAAATGTTGGCGGCAATGATGTTCGCTCACGAAAATATTAAGAAAATATGTAAATTTCAAAAAGAATTTACTGCCCTCGTTGGTAAAGAAAAAATGACTTTTGATGTTCCACAACCTTTAGAGTTAGTAAAAAATTTCATAGATAAAAACGGTAAAGAAAAACTTGGTCAAGCAATTTTGACTCTTGGAAAACTAAACTGGGAAAATGCTGTTGATAATTTGGAAGAGGAACTTTTTGAAGCTTTCAAAAAAGAAAATACTAGTGGTGATGAAGAAGTCGAGGCTGAAATTAAAAAAGAATTTGCTAGCTATTATCATGACCTTACAAAAAAACTTGTGCGTGATGCTATTCTTTACAAGAAACATAGATCTGATGGTAGAACTACAACTCAAATCAGACCTCTTTTTGCTGAAACAGGAATTTTGCCAATACCTCATGGGTCGTCTATGTTCACACGAGGAGAAACGCAAGCAATAGTTTCTACAACTTTGGGAACAAAAGAAGATGAGCAACTTGTTGATTCTCTTGAGAAAGATTATTACAAGAAATTTTATTTGCATTATAATTTCCCACCATATTCTGTTGGAGAGACAGGAAGGATGGGAGCACCTGGAAGGCGTGAACTTGGACATGGGGCACTTGCTGAAAGAGCGCTTCGATATGTTTTGCCTACAGAAGAAGAATTTCCATATACAATAAGACTCGTGTCAGAAATTACTGAGTCAAACGGTTCATCTTCTCAGGCTTCAATATGTGGAGGTTCACTTGCTCTTATGGACAGTGGAGTTCCAATAAGAGAGCACGTGGCTGGAATTGCAATGGGACTTATAAAAGAAGGCAAAGATTATATCGTGCTTACAGATATTCAAGGGCTTGAAGATCACTTGGGCGACATGGATTTTAAAGTTGCAGGTACTTCAAAAGGAATTACTGCACTTCAAATGGATATGAAAATTACTGGAATAAATGAAGACGTTCTTAAAATTGCTCTTAGTCAAGCACTTGATGCTCGAAAAGAAATTTTGGCTTTAATGAATAAAACTATTGCTAAGCCAAATGAACTCAAACCAAACGTGCCAAGAATATTCCAGATGATGATTCAAAAAGATAAGATTGCAGCTCTGATAGGTCCTGCGGGGAAAAATATTAAGGGAATAATTGAGGCAACTGGTGCAACTGTAGATATAGATGATACTGGAAAAGTTTCAGTTTTTGCAGTTGGGATAGAAACTCTAAACAAAACTGTTGAGATGATAAATGCTTTTGTAAAAGATGTAGAGATAGGACAAATTTATAA
>JBOFDW010000205.1:0-7033 GCA_051647385.1 Fusobacteriaceae bacterium | reverse complement strand
TCAACAAGTTTTTCATTTTCAGTAGACTCGGTATCTTCATACAAAAGATTTGCGATACGCTCCAAAGTCATTCCACCTTTTCTAAGTTCAGTGAATCCAATAATCATAGAAATTTTCTTCTCTAAACTTTCGATAAAGTTTTCGTCTGCCTCAGGAAAAAGTTGAACCATAAATCCACCAGCAAATTCAACTTGACCATCCAAACCAAAACTTACTCCAAGTGAAATAACCGTCGGAGTTTGTTCTGACGTAAAATAATAATATGCAATATCTTTAGCCAAATCATTGTTCTTCATTTCTGAAATACCAACGTAAGGTTCTTTAAGTCCGATATCTTTTATTACGCTAAGAGTGCCATCACCTAAAAATTCGGAGTGTTCGTCTTCATTACCTTGAAATATTTTCAAGTAGCCTTTTATATTTCCGTAAGAGTCAGCAGTTACAGCCATCTTTGGCACAAGACCGTCTGTCTGAGTGGACAAAGTCAAAATATCTTTTCCCTTAAGTGTCGCTCCCATAAAAATTCCAGCAGTCAAAAATTTTCCAAAAAGTGCAAGAGCATCTCCATTACAATCGTGAATTTCGCCAGCTCTTTTTACCAACTCTGTAGTATCAGCGATGAAAAATCTCGCGTTCTTACTAATACCTCTAATATATTTATCCATTATTTTTTATTCCCCTTGTCACAAATATTTTTCTCGTGAATAATTCTGTTACTAGATATTTCACAATAATATTATAGCATATCAAATAAATTTTTTTTATTCAAAGCCATAAAATATTTGATATAAATATCTAATCTAGTAATTTATTTTATCTTTTATCTCGTCATATTTTTTCTTATCAAAAACTTTCATCAAATCCAAATTATTTTTGAACTTAGAATTTTGGCTCTTAAATTTTCTGATGTTTTTAATTTCATTTTTAGAAAATCCATAATATTTTAATGTAACATCATCAGCAGAATTTATTTGCAAATTTTTTTTATTAGGTTTAGATTTTATTGCTAACTTTTTTTCTAGCTTCAAAAAAGTTGCAGCACCAATTCCAGAAATATTTTTGAGCTCATTTATATTTTCAAAGCCACCAGTGATTTTTTTGTACTCCAAAATTTTATTTGCTTGACTAGGATTTATTCCATTACGAAGAAGTTCTTCTTCACTGGCAATATTTATATCGAGCCTCATATCTTGAGAATTTTTTGTGTTATCACCATAAACAAATTTGCCTTTAGAAAATACTGCCACAAAAGTTATAAAAAAAATCATCAAAAAAGTTAATACTAAAAAAAATTTGCTAATAAAAAGCTTAGTTATATTTAACAAGTTTTTGTTTCCCTTCAAAATTTATTTTATAAATAATATTTAAGATTTATGAAAACCTAAATCGGCAGGATTTATATCTCCAGAAACAAAATCTATTTTTCCGCCTTCAGACTCAAAAACTTTTCGTCTCTCCATCACAATATTTATAAGCTTAATAGTTTCTTCAGGTAATTCCGATTTGTTATATCTCCCAAGCGACCAGAAATAAATTATTAAGTTACTGTCACCAAAAATCTTGTAATTTTTTTCACGCATGGCAATATCCAGTGCATGATAAAGAGCAGCAAGTTCACCAAAATTATTTGTTCGATTTTCTCCCAAAGCAATATTTCCATACTCGTTTGTTTTTTCTGGAAAATATTTTTCAAGGAGAGAATTTCCACTCAAATTTGTGACTCGTATTTCAACCCCAATTCCTCGACCAGTTCCAGAATCAAAATAAATTGCTTCCTGAAGTTTTGACTGTGCGATTAAATTTTCAGATTTTTTCTTCTTCTTTTTTTCTTGTAGTTCAGGATTAGGCTCATACTTAGCTCCACCTTCAAGCCAAGCTTTTGCTTCATATTCTGTGGAAAAAGATTTGTAACGAGCAAGTTTTCCAGCAACAATTTTTTTGCAAACATCCCACGATGTTTCGATGCCCATTTTTTTTTCTTCTGTCAAATAGTACGCATAAAATTTTTGAGCTTTAGCCATACAAAAACCTCTTTATAATTTTTATCTTAATTTTTTATTTTTTCTTTGCAAATTATTATAGCATGAATATTATAAAATTTTTCTTGTGAATTATTTGTAATATTTAATTTAATTAAAAAAGTATAAGAAATATTTATTTTTTAAAATCTTTCTCGGTAAGAACAATTTTTGCAAAGTTCTTCTACAACTTTATTATTAGAAAAATTTTCATGAATAGAAATTGCACGTTGAGTCAGGAGAATTTCATCCAAAGAAGATTCAAAAATATTTCCTAAATTTATTACTCCTTCACCGTCGAGGCAACAAGGCACAACTGTACCGTCAACTAAAATTGCAATTTGGTCACGAAGTCCATAACAAAATCCAGTTTCATATTTGTCGGAATTTTTTTTTGAAATTTCTGACCACGTAAATTCTTCATCAAAATTTACAAATAAATTTTCGCGTAATTTTATACTTTTTTTATTTGACCCAAAATCTTCCCAAAGTTTTTCAGAAATTTTAAAATCCAACTCAAAATATTTTTCTATTTTTTCGAAAATAATTTTATTCCCAATTTTTTTTATTTCAGAAAATTTTTCTGGATTCTCATTCCAAAGTCTAAGTGAAATAAAACTCAGTTTTTTTTCCAAAGATTTTTTTGTGAACTCAAAAATATTTTCAAGATAATTTTCGTTTTCAATAATATTCAAATTATTATCGAAACTGTGTAGTGAAAAATTTATTTGTCTTGGAGCAAAATCTTCACATAAAGTTTCGGCGTGATTTTTTATAAGCGTACCATTTGTGGTTAGATTTACAAAAAAATTATTCTTGCTTGCAATTTGTAAAAGTTCAGAAAAATTTTTGTGCATGAGAGGTTCGCCCTTCACGTGCAAATAAATATAGTCTGTGAAATTTTTAATTTTATTTAAAATCATTTCAAAGTCTTGGACAGACATAAATTTTTGGACTCTTTTTGTCACAGGACAAAAACTACAAGTTAAGTTGCAGACATTTGTAATTTCTATATAAACTTTCTTGAATTTTTTCATAGAATCCTCTTTGTAAAAATATTCTCAGCTCAATTATTATATCAGAAAAATTATAGAGTATAAAATTTTTCTAACTCCAATCAAATAAGGGTGCTATAAAATTTATAATAAATCTTTAATATTAATTTTAGAGAAGGCAAAATTTAGAAGATAAAATAAAATATGAGAAAATAAATGAAAGGAAAAAAATGGCTGGTGAAAATACAAGGCAAATAAAAAGTAGATTAAGATTTGAAAGTATTTTGGAAGAACTTAGCAAATCAAACTTAGAAGTTGCAGAGGAAATTGGATTCAAAAAAAATTCAGAGCTAGACATTGAACAAAGTTTATTAAAAGATAATTCCGTAATAGTAAAAGGTGTAAGTGCAATACTTGTTGGTGCTGTGGAAAATGGGGCAACAGATATTCACATAGAAGGCTACGAAAATATTTTGCGAATAAGATTTAGAATAGACGGAGAATTAAGAGAGATTAAGCAGATGAGTGTTTCGATTTTAAATTCACTTGTATCGCGAATAAAAGTTATGTCAAATCTTAATATTGCAGAAAGAAGACTTCCTCAAGATGGTCGGATGAAATTAAAAATACTTGGGAGAGATATTGATTTTAGGATTTCCATTGTGCCAGCGATTTATGGTGAAAAAGTTTCCATAAGACTTTTGGATAAAACCATGGTCGATATGAATTTGGAAAAAATTGGATTCACAAAAGCTGAGTACGAAAAAATTGTGCATAACATAAACTTGCCTCACGGAATAATTTTGGTAACTGGTCCAACTGGCTCCGGAAAATCTACGACGCTTTATTCTATTTTGAATTTTTTAAATAAGCCCAACGTAAATATTTCAACGGTTGAAGATCCAGTTGAATATAATATTGACGGAGTTAATCAGATTCAAACCAAAAATGAAATTGGCTATGACTTTGGAATAATTTTGAAAGCAATTTTGAGACAAGATCCAGATATTATTATGATAGGAGAAGTTCGAGATAACGAGACAGCAGAGATTGCAATAAAGGCAGCACTCACTGGTCATTTAGTTCTCTCCACTCTACATACAAATACCGCACCAAGTTCTGTAACTAGACTTATGAATATGGGGATAGAAAAATTTTTGATTTCTGCAACTTTGCGAATGGTTATTTCTCAAAGATTACTTCGGAGGCTCTGCTCAAAATGTAAAATCATAGATGAAACGGCAGAAGAAAAATTAATTTTGTTAGGACTTCATAATGAAAAATATAAAGACAAAATTTTTTATAGAAATTCAACTTCAGATTTTGAGTGTCTAGAATGTAAAGGTGGAGGATATAAGGGAAGAATTTCAGTTCATGAAATTTTTGCAATGAATGATAAGTTGAGAGCAAGTGTCGAGATTGGCGCTATCCAAAAAAATATAGAAGACCTTGCAATAGAAAGTGGAATGTTACAATTAAAAGAAGATGGAATTTTAAAAGCTTTAGAAGGCTTAACTTCTCTTGAAGAAGTTGTTAGAAACTGCCAGTAAAAATTTTGAAAAGAATAAAGATAGATACAAAAATTAAAATATAAAAGGAGAATTAATTATGTCAAAGAGGAACAAAAAAATTTTAATGAGAAAGACTAACAGAAATAAAAAATCAGGATTTACTTTAATCGAACTAGTAGTTGTAATTGCAATTATTGGAGTTCTTGCAACAATTATCACGCCAAAAGTTAGAACATCTTTGATAAGATCTAAAGATTCAAAAGGCACAGCTTCACTTGGAGCTCTCAGAACAGTTGTAAATATTTATTATTCCGAGCAAGGTAAAAAATTAGATGGAACTCCAGCCACATCGTCAGGGGTAGTTCAAATGACAGGCAAAGATTTATTGGATTTGAAAAATGCTGGGTATATTGACGAAAAAACTTTAAACGCTCTTAGCCCAAATGGAGTCGGAGCAACAAGCTTGGCTAGTATTTCTGTTGGTTCACTTTTGGCGTTAGATCAAACGACTGGGTGCAGCAAGATAGATGGAAGTGGAAAACTTGGAGATAAAGCAATTATGCAAGACGGAAGAATAGCTCTTGTATATTCAGCTGATGGACTTGATGTAAATTTAAATCCTGAAATATTATATAAAAATGACTCTGTTGCTTCTGCTTGGGGTGGAAGTTCTTTGCCAGCAGCCAGCTCAGATTTAATGGATTCATCTTGCCAATCATGGTCTGGAAAATGAATTTAGAATTTTTATCTGAATATTTTTTTAAGACTATTTTTTTTGGACTACTGATTTTAATATCTATTATAGATTTAAAAAAAATGGAGATTCCAAATTTATTGACACTATCACTTCTTTTCACAGGATTAGTTTATAATTTTTTTAAAGAGCAAGAGATTCAATCCATGATTGGAATGGCAATTTATGCTCTTCCTTTTTCTTTGATTTACGGATACGTTTCTGAAATATATAAAAAAGAAGTTATAGGTTATGGTGACATAAAACTTGTCATGGGGATAGGAGGTTTTTTAACTTATAGTTCCATGGAAAAAGTTTATTTGTTTTTTACCTTAACTTTTTTGCTCGCAAGTTTTTATGCCATTTTTTTATTTTTGAAATTTAGGAAAAAAGATATGCTATTTCCTCTTGGTCCTTTTATTTGTGCAAGTGCTGTAATAATTTTTTTATTAGGAGAAATAAAATGAAAAATACTTCTAAAATTTTTATAATAATATTTGTTATTTTTATTTCTCTAATTTCTTTTTCAAAAATAAAAGAGATAAAATATAAAGAGCCTTTAAATTTTGATGGAATTGAACTTAGAGATGTAGTTTCAATTCTATCGGAAGAATCTGGTATGACATTATTGGTGGACGAGTCCAACAGAAGTAGAGTTATTAATTTAAATTTTGCCGTTGGAGAAAATTTGGAAAATATTTTGAATATAATAGCGAGCACAACAAATTTAAAACTTACAGAATTGTCGCCCAATTCATATATTTTTGAAAGTAGAAAAAATAATAGAAAGGGTGGGCAAAATTTAATTGGGATAGTAAGATTAGAAAATTATAATATAGGACTTGACGGAGTAAAAATAACTTTGCTCGATAGTGGAGTTTCGCCAGTGTATAGTGAGCTAAGTGGTAAGTATATTTTAAAAAATGTTTTGCCGGGAACATATATAGCACGATATGAAAAAAAAGGATTTGTTACAGCCGGAGAGTTTTTAACCATGGGGACAAAAGAAACAAAAGGAGTGCCTGTTGAGATGGAAAGAGACAGGAATAATCCTGAAAATAAATTTGATGTTGTGGACACAATTAAAGAAGAAAAAAAAGATAAACAATATGGGAATAGCGGAGTAAGAATAATTGAAAGAATTCAACTAACAAATTTAAACTCTGATGACGCAAAAAAAGTTTTGGATGATTTGATGGGAGAGGGGAAAAATATTTCAGCAGAAAATACAAAAATTAATAAAAAAGATAAATCAAAAGAAGAGGAATCACAAACAGAAACTTTGGCGGCAGAAAATGAAAACGGAGATATCACACAAAATAAATTTAATAATGATGATAAGTTTTTTTCAAATGGAGACGAAAATTTTAAAGTTGTTTCTCTTGCAAAATTAAATACAATACTTTTAAATGGCACGGTAGATAAAGTTGAAACTGCAAAAAGCTTGCTCAGAGATTTGGATAATAATTCTAAGCAAGTAAGAATTTCAGCACAAATTTTAGATATCACAGATGGACTTTTTGAAAAATTAGGATTTAGTTGGACATATGCAGGTGGAGCTATAGAAAATATGGATGCACCTTATTATCCACAGAATATTGGAAAACCAATAACAATTCCAAATCCAATACGGAGTGATTTTTCTTCTGGTACAAATAAAATGCTAAAAGGATCTATAAATCTTAATTTTATAAGATTTTTTAATAGTGCCAGCGAGTTTCTAGATTTTTCCATAGAGATGCTTCAGTCAACAGAAGATGCAACCACAAGTGCAGT
>JBOFDW010000204.1:0-2130 GCA_051647385.1 Fusobacteriaceae bacterium | reverse complement strand
TACCATTTAAATGTGAAACTGGTGCTGTTAACTCATGGAATTTTATTCCTTCTTTTTCAGCCAGTTCTATTTCTTCTCTCTCAGCTGGTGCTAATGCTTTTGTTCTTCTATATACAACATAAACATTTTCAACACCTTTAACTCTTTTTGCCGCACGAGCTGCATCCATTGCAGAATTTCCAGCACCTATTATTGCAACATTTTTTCCTAAATTTAAATCCGAAGATTTTCTAAAACTTTCTAAGAAAGATATTACGTTAAGAGGTTCTTTATCTTTTTGCTCTAAAGTCACATTACTAGCTTTAAAAGCTCCTATTGCCAAGAATATATATTTGTATCCTTCATTAAATAAAGTTTTTATGTCAAAATCAGGCGATACATTATTTTTGAATTCGCAACCAACTTTTTTTGCTAAAGCTGTATCCTTATCAACCATCTCATCAGATATTCTAAATTGTGGAACAATATTTCCCATAACTCCACCCATTCTTGCCCGCTGATCCATTATTGTAACTTTATATCCATTTTTTCCTAAAAAATATCCAGCTGAAATTCCAGCAGGTCCTCCTCCTATAATTGCTACTTTTGCTGCATCTTGAGCCGGAACTTTTATTGTTTTCATAATTTCATCATAAGCCGCTTTTGCTGCTACAAGTTTTTCTCCACGAATATTTACTGTCTCTTCATAATCTATACGAGTACACTTTGTCATACATGGATGAGCACACAGAACTCCAGTAGTAAATGGCATTGCATTTCTTTCTGTTATAACCTCAAGTGCCTCTTTAAATTTACCTTCACCTGTAAGCTTAATATACTCTGGGATATCTTGATTAATCGGGCAACCAGTTTTACAAGGTGCTATATAACAATCAATAAGAGGGACTTCTTTATTTATTTTTCTACTTACAACATGACGTTTTTCTTTTATGTGATTTGGATCTATTTCATTTGCCAATTTTTCAAGTTTAGAAAGATTTATACCTTTAAATTTATCAAATTTTATATTATCAAATTTTCTTGCCATTTGAGTAAATCTTGAATACCCACCTGGTTTCAAAAGCGTTGTAGCGATAGTTATTGGCCAAATTCCAGTATCAAATATTTTTTCTATATTAAAAAAATCTGCTCCACCAGAAAATGAAATTCTAAGATCTCCATTAAATGCACTTGCAAGTTTATAAGCAACATTTACTGACAGTGGAAATAGTGAACGCCCTGACATATACATTTCTTCGCCAGGTAACTCTTTATTTTCTATTTTTACTGGGAATGTATTTGTAAGTTTAACACCAAATTCAAGATTTAATTGCTTAGAAAGTTCTTTTAATTTTCCTATCATTGTAACTGCATCTTTTAATTGTAAATCATTTTTAAAATGGTGATCATCAAAAGATAAATACTCATATCCCATTTTATCACATATAGCTCTTGCTGTTTCATATCCCAAAAGAGTTGGATTACATTTTATAAACGTATTCATTTTTTTCTCTGTTATAAGATATGTTGCAATTTTTTCTATTTCACTAGCTGGACAACCATGTAATGTTGATAAAGTAATCGAGTTGCAAATATTTGGAGATATTGAATTTATAAAATTTGCATCTACATTCTTAAACTTGCTTACATTATCTAATAGAACTTTTTTACACTCTTTAAAATATTCTGTATTGGAAGCGTCTCTCAATCCTTCAATATAATCATCTATTTTTTTTGAAGTTATTCCTTTAAAATCATAACCAACACTCATATTATAAACAAAACCGTCTTTATCTCCAAGACATAGTTCTTTACTCAAAAAAGCTATTATCATATATCCTTTTATATACTCGTCTAATGCTTCAGGTACATAAAGTTCTGTTGACCACTCCACATTATAACATTCATCTAAAGCATTTATACAAGGTTTAGAAACTGGTAAATCATGTCCGTCAAGAGTTTGAACTGTTTTTACTTCAAAAAATCTTCCACCTGTCAAATATGAAGTCAAAATATTTTGTGCCAATTGACTATGCGGTCCAGCTGCAGGTCCAAAAGGTGTTTCAATTTTTTCTCCAAAAATATTTAAAACTTTATCATCTTTTTTCTTATAAAATTTTGAACTTTTTATTCCAAATATTGAACCGTCAT
>JBOFDW010000203.1:0-6447 GCA_051647385.1 Fusobacteriaceae bacterium | reverse complement strand
ATTCAAAATAAAACTCATCCAGCAATTTGGACAAAATCAAATATAGAAAATATGAAAAGACAATTAAAACTTTTGGGATTTTCTTATGATTGGGAAAGAGAGATAGCTTCATATTTACCAGAATATTATAAATGGAATCAATGGATTTTTAAAAAAATGTATGAGAAAGGTCTCGTTTATAAAAAATCTTCTATTGTTAATTGGTGTCCAGATTGTAATACTGTTCTTGCCAACGAACAAGTGGAAGACGGAATGTGTTGGAGACATTCTAAAACAAAAGTTATAGCAAAAGAATTAGATCAATGGTTTTTTAAAATCACTGATTATTCAGAAGAACTTTTGACTGGTCACGAAGAACTTCGTGAAGGGTGGACTGAAAAAGTTTTGACAATGCAAAAAAATTGGATTGGAAAATCATATGGCACTGAAATAATATTCAAAATTGCTGAGACTGGTGAGCCTCTCCCAATGTTTACTACAAGAATCGACACGATTTATGGTGTGACTTATTGTGTTATAGCACCAGAGCATCCAATGGTATCTGAAATTATAAAAGAAAATACTTCTATAAAATCTGCTGTAGATAAAATGAAAAATGAAGATATTATTGAAAGAACTGCAGAGGGAAAAGATAAGAATGGAGTTTTTACTGGGCGACATGTTGTCAATCCTGTCACTGGAGAAAAAGTTCAACTTTGGATTGCAGATTATGTTTTGATGAATTATGGTACTGGTGCTGTTATGGCTGTACCACAGCATGATGAAAGAGATTTTGTTTTTGCTAAAAAATATAATTTGAAGATTAAAACTGTAATAGAGCCTTTAGATAAAAATTTAAAAGTAGACGGAGCTTTTACAGAAGCTGGAGTAATTGTAAATTCAGGTGAATTTAATGGAATTTCTTCTAAAGATGCTCTAACAACAATTGCAAACTTTGTTGAAGAAAAAGGATTTGGAAAAAGAACAATAAAATATAGATTAAAAGATTGGGGAGTTTCTAGACAAAGATATTGGGGAACTCCAATACCAGCTGTTTATTGTGAGAGCTGTGGTGTAGTTATGGAGAAGGACGAAAATCTTCCAGTAATTTTGCCAGAAGATGTTGACTTTAGTGGACAAGGAAATCCTCTTGCTACATCAAAGTCTTTTCAAAATGTTCCGTGTCCAAAATGCGGTAAGCCTTCTCGAAGAGAAACTGACACGATGGATACTTTTGTAGATTCGTCTTGGTATTATCTAAGATATTGCGATCCAAAAAATATTAACTTGCCTTTTGAGAAACAAATTGCAGATGGTTGGTCACCTGTAAATCAATATATTGGTGGAGTTGAACATGCTGTAATGCATTTACTTTATGCAAGATTTTTTCATAAAGTTTTGCGTGACTTAGGATTACTTTCAACTGACGAACCTTTCAAAAGACTTTTGACTCAGGGAATGGTTTTAGGTCCGTCATATTATTCTTCGAAAACAAATAAATTTTTATTTGCTGATGAAGTTGAGGCAAAAGGAGACAAAGTATTTTCAAAATCTACTGGAGAAGAATTAGTCGTAAAAATAGAGAAGATGTCAAAGTCAAAAAATAATGGTGTTGACCCAGAGGACATGATAAAAAAATATGGAGCTGACACAACGAGACTTTTTATAATGTTTGCATCGCCTCCAGAAAAAGAACTTGAGTGGAATGATAATGGACTTGCTGGAGCTCAAAGATTTTTGACGAGATTATGGAAACTTGTAACAGAAAATATTCCTAATATGAACTCTGTAGCAATAAATAATTATGAAAATATTTCTAAAGAAGATAAAAAACTTATTAGAAAACTTCATCAAACAATAAAAAAAGTTACGGAGTCCATTGAGAATGATTATCATTTCAATACTGCAATTGCAGCGAACATGGAACTTTTGAATGAAACGCAAGATTATTTAAATAATTTTGATGGAAATGACACGAGCAAAAAAGTTTTGGCGGAAACTCTTAGCAAAATAATTGTCATGCTATCGCCTTTTGTGCCACATTTTTGTGATGAACTTTGGGAACAAATTGGAAATAAAAGTTTATTGTTCAAGGAAAAATGGGTTGAATATAATGATGCTCTCACGATTTCTGATGAGCTTGTTATTGCGGTTCAAGTCAATGGGAAACTTAGAGGGACAGTTACAGTTGACAGAGGAATAAAAAAAGAGGAACTTGAAAAATTGGCTCTTGCGCATGATAATGTTGTAAAACATATCGATGGAAAAGAAGTTGCCAAAATAATTATTGTCCCAGAAAAAATTGTGAATATTGTTGTTAAGAGGTAGAAAAAATATATTTTGGAGGGTAAAATGAAATTAAATATTAAGTTAAATATTAAGTTAATAATTCTTTTGTTATCAACTTTTTTTGGGATGTTCATTTTAAATTCTTGGACAACTTATAATTATGATGATTTTTTATATAGCTTCAAATACCCAAGTGTACTATCACATTCTAAGTATGGAGAAGTTATAATTTATGGACAAGCAGAAAGAGTTAAAAATTTTTTGGATATAATACAGTCACAAGCAAATCATTATATGATGTATGGAGGAAGAGTTTTTGCTCACACACTGGTTCAATTATTCTTGATATTTCCAAAATATATATTTGACTTTTTTAATTCAATAGTTTTTTTAATAATGGTAAATGGAATGTATATAAATATTTCAAATGAAAACAAAAAGAAAATAAATTCATTTTATTTATTTTTAATTTTTATATTTTTAATATGGTTTACAGCCCCTCCTTTGAGGCAAAGTTATTTCTGGCTTACTGGTTCGATGAATTATGTTTGGACGACGACATTTTTACTTTATTTTAGTTATTATATGAAAAAATTTGTTGTAGATAAAAACAAAACAAAACAAAATAAAATATTTTATTTTGTTTTGTTTTCTGTTGGCATTTTAGCAGGTTGGACAAATGAAAATATGTGTGTTTCTATTTTAGTGGCAACAATTATAATGATGTATATTAATAGGAAAATTTCAAAAAAATTAATTTATTCACTTATAGGATTATTCATAGGGTCTCTTTTAGTCATATTTGCTCCTGGAAATTTTGTAAGAGCTTCAACTCATAGTTCTTATTTGTTATTGCTAAAAAAGAATTTAAAAATAAAAATAATTTTTTTTGTTTTTTCTATTTTTTCTATCTATTCAATGATATTTCCAAAAGGAGATTTTTTTAATAAACTAAGAAAACATTATTATGAATTTTTGATCGGATTATTTGGATTTGGAATTATGTTTTTATCTCCTGAATTTCCGATAAGAGCAAGATTTGGAGCCCTTATGTTCTTGTTTGTATTTATAATTAACATGATTATGGAAATTGAATTTAAAAATATAATTTTAAAAAAATATTTTCCAAAAATTATTTATAGTTGTATGATATTATTGCTATTAATAAGCTATAGTAATTTTTTTGTTTATTATAAAAATTTTGATTTGCAGGTAACAGAAAGAGAGAAAATGTTAGCAACATCTGAAAAAGAAATAGTTATTCCTAGTTATATAACAACAACTAGAAAATATATGATGCTACCTGAAGCAAAATTAAATACAAAATCTTCAATATCAAACTTGATGCAAAATTATTATAATAAAGATAAAATATTAGTTTTGGACAGATATGTTTATGATAATGTTTATATTAAAGATAATTTATATAATGCTTTTTATATTCTTGCTCCAAAAAATAAAAATAAATTTTTTGAAAATTTTTATCTTTCTAAAACTTTGAGTGGTGATAAATTTGTATTTTTAATTGAAGCTAAAAATAATTCTAATGTTGAAGAAATAAAAAATATGGTAGTTGAATATTATTCAGATAAAGTTTCAGACATAGATTTCAAAGAAATTTCTAAGAATGAATTCATATTAATTCGAAATAAAAAATATTTTCCTGTAGAATTAAATAGGCGGATGGAGAAAATCAAAAAAATTAAAATTCATATTGAAACAATAGAAAATAAAAATGAAGTAATAGAATTTTTACCTTGGCAACAATAAAAAATAATAGGCTGTGAAAAAAATATGCATAAATTTGGATTACTTGGCAGAAATATTTCTTATAGCAAATCTCCAAAACTTCATCAACATATTTTTGATGTGTTGGGAATAAATGGAGAATATATTTTGTTTGACATAGAAAAAGAAGATGACAAAGAAATTTTGAAAATACAAAATATTCTTGAAAAAATAAAAACTGGAGAAATAAATGGAGTCAATGTGACTATTCCTCACAAGGAAAAAATTATAAATTTTATCGATGAACTTGATGGAATAGCAAAAGAGATTGGGGCAGTCAATACTATAGTTTTGGAGAATGGGAAATTAAAAGGATATAATACGGATTATTTTGGGATACTAGAAACTTTTAAGAAGCTAAAAATTATTTCAAGTGTTGGAGATAAAAATTATTTTACCTCAAAAAATCCAGTTTATATTTTTGGTACAGGTGGATCATCAAAAGCTGTACAAAAAGTTGTAAAAGATTTGGCAGGAGAATTTATTTTGGTAAGTAGAGAAAAAAAATATGACACGATTACTTACGATGAGCTAGAAAATTTGAAGAGTGGTTTTTTGATGGTTAACACATCACCAGTAAAAATAAATGAGAACATAGGTAAAAAGTTTGAAAATATTTTTGATTTAAAATATAATATAGATATGGATTCCGATTTTTCTTATTGCAAAAATTTTATTGGTGGACTTTTAATGTTAGTTGTTCAAGGAATAAAATCTGAAGAAATTTGGTTAGAAAAAAAAATAGATGTAAATATTACAAGTAAAATTTTTGAGGCTATGAAAAAATAAAAGGAGTAAAAAAATTGGAGAAAACTTTTGATGTAAACTTTGAAGAAAAATGTTTTATGGCTTACAAAAATTTTGAGATGATTTTTTCTTGCTCAAATAATCTCTTTGGAATTTTACCAGCGTTTTTATTTTATAAAAAAGGAAAAGATTTTACTTCTGACTCAGAAGTTTTTGATAAAGTTACTGGTAAAGGAAGTGCGATGCTTCTTGCAAATTCAAATTGCAAAAAAATTTCCACTGGAATGATTTCAGAAAGTGCTCTTGAATACTTCAAAAAATTTAATATAGAAGTTAAGTATAAAAAACTCGTGCCATATATTATAAATAAGACTGGTGATGGAAAATGTCCAGTTGAAATAATGCTTGAAAATATTTTTGAGATAGAAAAAGGACTGTCACTTATGACAGAATTTTTAAAAAAGGTGTGGGGTGATGATTTTGAATTACAGAAAAATTCCTAAGGCAAAAGATAATGACAAAGTTTCGATGTTAGGATTTGGGTGTATGAGATTTCCTGTTTTAAAAGATGGAGAAATAGATGAGGCACAAGTTGAAGAAATGTTTAAGTATGGCATATCAAACGGGATAAATTATATTGATACTGCTTATGGATATCACGACGGAAAAAGTGAGCCACTTGTTGGAAAGATTTTGAAAAAACTTGACCTTAGAAAAAAAATTAACTTGGTAACAAAACTTCCGAGTTATCTTGTTCAAGGAAATCGTGGTGAAGCTGAGCTAGAAGAATATTTTAATGAGCAACTTGAAAGGCTTCAAACAGATTATTTTGATTATTATTTGATTCACACTCTGACTTACAAATTTTGGGAAAATGTTACAAAGGCAGGACTATTTAAATTTATTGACAGAATAAAAAAAGAAGGAAAAGTTCGGCACATAGGATTTTCTTTTCATGATGAGCTACCACTTTTCAAAAAAATAGTTGACGCTTATGATTGGGATTTTTGCATGATTCAATATAATTTTTTGGATACAGATTATCAAGCTGGTCGAGAAGGGTATGAATATGCGACTGCAAAAGGTATGGGGGTTTTTGCAATGGAACCTTTACGTGGTGGGCTTCTTGTGAATAATTTGCCACAAGATATAAAAGATGAGTGGAAAAATAGTGGGAGAAATTATTCTCCAGTTGAGTGGTCACTTAGATGGCTTTGGAATCATAAAAATATTTCTCTTACACTTAGTGGGATGAGTTCTCTCGAACAAATGAAAGAGAATGTTTCCATCGTTTCAAAAATTCAAGAGCCACTTATGACTAAAGATGATTTGAAAGTCATTGAAAAAGTTAAAAAGATTTATCAGTCAAAAATAAAAGTCAATTGCACAAGTTGTAAATATTGCATGCCGTGTCCTGCTGGAGTTAATATTCATGGAAATTTTGGTATGTATAATAATGCTAGTATGTTTAATAATTTCAAAAAATTTAAGAATGAATATAATGATCAATCAAAAGATTCTTTGGCAAGTAAGTGTGTTGCGTGTGGTGCATGTGAAAAAGTTTGCCCACAAGGAATCAAAATAATAGAAGAATTAAAAATAGTATCGAATTATTTTATTGGTAATAATTAAAATAGCAATCTA
>JBOFDW010000202.1:0-20992 GCA_051647385.1 Fusobacteriaceae bacterium | reverse complement strand
GATCTTGTTCTATCTTTAACATACATGCCAGTCTATAACCTTCATCTAGCTCTTTTTTTGTTAATAAAATTTTTTCTTCTAATTTTACATCTGGCACAGTAGAATTTAAAATTTTTATTTTACATTTTCCACATTTATTGCTTATACCTCCACAATCAGAAGGAATAAAAATATTGTTATCTCTTAACATTTCTAATAATTTTTTCCCTTCTTTGCCTTCTATTTCGCCTTGATCTTTGATACTTATTTTCATAAATCTCCTAATAGTATTTGACATTATTTTGTGTTAGTTCTTTTAATTCTTCCATAATTTTGTCTATATCGAAATTTTTAGAATACAGAAGAGTTAAAAAACTTTTTTCTATCTCTTTTGTTTCTTTTGTTATTTCCAGTCCTGAAACAGTCCCTTCAATATGGTAACATCCTTCGACAGCATTAATATATCCTTTTATTCTAAATACATCTTTATAAAATTTTAACCATTTCTCTAATTCTTTTATTGAAATAATTTTAAAAATTTCTATAGATAGTTTTTTATTGCCTAGTATTTTTGTGTTTACCAAAAAATTTTTCTCAACTTTTTTGAAAGATATCTCTCTTATATCAAAATCACAATGATTACATTCTATTATTTTTGAGTTTTTATTGTATTTTAATATCTCTTGATACGATTTTTTTATTTCTTCTTTTGATGCAATATCAATTTTATTTAATAAAATAATATCACTGGCAATTATTTGTTGTTTTATTATTATATTTGTATTTATAAGCTTATAAATACTTTTCGCATCTGCTATACCTACGGTTGTTAAATCTACTAAAGTATTTGTTTTTTCTTCCAAATATTTTACAACTTTATTTATTGTTACTGGATTAGATAATCCACTGCTTTCCACAATGATATCATAGTACCCCATCTTAAATAATTCTACTAATGTATCAAAAAATTTGTCAGATTTACAAGAACAAAATATTGAGCCATTTGAAATTTCTTTTAGTTCATATTTACCTCCCTGAAAACTTGTTCCATCCACTCCTATCTGACCAAATTCGTTTATTACAATAGCTGTTTTTTCAACTTGAATTTTATTTTCTAAATACCTCTTTAAAAACGTTGTTTTTCCAGAGCCTAAAAAACCCAATATAATGAATAATTTAATTTTTTCCACTTATTATCTCCTAATTTTTTAGAGTTAAATATATAATTGTATGATTAATATCAAAGGCGACCTATTTATTAGGTCGCCATTAATATCAATTTATTCTTAATTAAATTATTATTTATAGTTAGGCATTTTCTTTATAGCATTTATTAATTCTTTAGCACTTGGAATAATAGAAGAATATTTTAATTCACCATTTATGTAAAGTGCCGGCAAGTTTTTTACTCCCATTTTTACACATCTGGCAATATTTTCTTTTTCCGTAAATTTGTATTCATGGCTCTCGATTTTTTCTCCAAGCTCTTTTTGAACCTCATTTACTATATTCATCATATATCCACATGCTGCACAACTTGCAGAATCCAAAGTCATTGCTTCAATCAATGGTTTTTTAAGCTTTTTATAATCAGGTAAGTCTACTTCAATACCTTCAAGTAAAGGTTTATGCTTGTAATTTTCCAAAATTAACTTAGCTGCTTTAATATCATGAACAGCTTCTGAAGCAGCTATAGCATTTTCTATTGGCACTGCATAAGGCATATCGCATCCTGGTGAAACTATAAGGTTATGTCTATCTACTTTTTCTATTAAATCAACCACTGACTTCATATTATCTTCTTGCGTTCCATGCAACATAACTGTTGTAAGTGGTAAATTACCTCCAAGAGCTATATTGTATTTATCTGTAATAGCTTTAGCAGTTAACATATTTATGTTTTCATCAACTGAGATTGAATCAGGTTTTGTTTTACACATCGCATCAATATTTCTCGTTGCATCTCCACAAACAAAAAATGATGAATACACACCAATTTTTCTTATTTCAGAAAAAATATTTGAATATTCATCTGATAAAAACTCTTTAAAATGTTCTTCTGATATTTGAGATACAAGTGGATCTACCGTAGCAATAACATCCATTCCAGCATTTGCATAATATTTTGCTAAAGCTATATTGACCTTACCACAAAATTTTATAAGATTACATACAAATTTAGGATCATCATACATATCAATAAATATTTCATTGCCTCGCAAATGAGATGCTAAAGTGAAAGGTCCACAAACTAATCCATAAAGAGCAGTTTTATCTCCAACTTTTTCCTTCATTTTTTTCATAACTTTTAAAATCATTGGTAATCGACCATCTTCTTCTGAAGGTATAGTACAATCACATGGTATCTCTTTTTTCCCTTCTAAAGGATGTGTTGAAACTGATGGAGGAGTGTCTTTAGACCAAACAAGATCGCATCCAAGTATCTCTGCTTCAACTTGTAAATCAAAAACAATAGGTTGACCATCTGGTTTGTATAGTTTGTTTACTTCTAATAAAGATTTAAATAATTTTTCTTCATCTTTCAATACTTCTTCTGCATTAAATCCTAATAATTTACCTGCGTGAATCCCAGAAAATGGAACCCATGGTGCTCTTTCAGTTTTTAAATGTTTAAGTGTATCAATCAAAATTTGTTTCGACATAACTACCACTCCCTATTTAATTTTTTTACATAACTAATTCTTTAGCCTTATTACTACAACTTGTTGCATCAGGTTCATAATAATCAGCACCTATTTCTCTACAAAAAGTCTCATTTACTGGTGCTCCTCCAACCATTACAATGTATTTTTCTCTTAAGCCCCTCTTTTTCAATTCTTCCACCACTTCTTTCATATTTATCATAGTAGTAGTCAAAAGAGCAGACATAGCAATTATTTTTGCACCATTTTCCTCTGCTGCATTTATATATTTATCTGCATCACAGTTTACACCTAAATCTATCACTTCAAAGCCTGCACCCTTTAGCATCATTCCAACCAAATTCTTTCCTATATCATGCAAATCACCTTTTATAGTACCTATAACTGCTTTTGCTATTGGTTTTACTCCTGCTTTTAAAAGTTCACTCTCTAAAAGTTTAATTCCACCATTCATAGCTCTAGCAGCTATCAATACTTCTGGTACAAATGCTTCATTTTTTTTAAATCTCTCACCAAGTATCATCATTCCTTTTAACAATCCATTATTTAAAACATCTTCTGCCTTTATTCCATCTGATATGCATTTGTTTACTAGTTCAACAACTTTTGGTGCATTCCCTTTCTGAACTAATCCACTTATTTCTTCCAATATCTCCATATATTTCCTCCTATCTTTATTCTTGCTTCAACTTGCCGATAATTTTTTTATCTCATCATTCATTGCCAACATATTTTCTTCTGGTGTAGCTGCTGGTATTTCACATCCACCAGAAATACAACCTCTTCTATCAATTTTTTTATAACATTCTCTTATAGCAATACTTAAATCTTCTGCCGTCTTTCTCTCTATATCTGCAACTGGATTTAAATTACCACTTATTGCAATTCCAGCACCTTTAAAAACATCAACAGCATAACTCATATCTATTTGCCAGTCTAAATCTACTATATCTGGTTTTATTTCTTTTATAAGAGGTAATAGCGAAGTAATATTTCCACATATATGAAGTTTCATTTTTGCACCCATTTTATGAATTTCATCACATATACGTTTTTCATACGGAAAAACAAATTTTTCATAAAGCTCTGGACCTATCAATGAAGCTGCGGCATCTCCTATTCCAACAAAGTCAGCACCTGTTTCAATTTGAGCTTTAACAAAAGCCAATTTTTGTTCATATGTCTTTTCTAAAAGCTTAATACAAAAATCTTCGTCCGTCATAAGATCCATCATAAAATCTCCAAGACCTCTTAAATCTGCCGCCTCTGCAAACGCACCTTCTGCCCATCCCAATATTGGATAGTATCCTCCAACTTTTTCTTTATATAATTTGATAGCATTTAATCTATCAGACATTCTTTTGCCTATATAAGGATTTACAATGTTTAATTGTTTTACATCTTCAATGCTTTTTATAATGTGTTCCTCTTCATAAGGGACACTATTTTCCGGGAATATTATTTTTGCTCCTAAGTCGTGTGCTTCTCTAACTGGATCGGATATGCAGCTAACCATATCTATACCATACTTTTCGCAACAAACTATATTTGCTTCAACCAATTTTCTATAATCAGTTGCAAACTCTTTATATGTTACACCTATTTCCTTTGCTGCAAATGCCATAACTATATTTAAATTTGGTATTTTATCTGTGCCTTTTCCTTCTAAATGATTTTTTACTCTTTCTAATGGCGTCATGTATTTTCATCATTCCCTATAATTATTATTGGTTTATTATACAGTGTTCTATAATTTTAATCCTATATCCATTGCTTTTCTATTTCTTCTAATGTCTTTCCTTTTGTTTCTGGTATTTTTAAAGCTACAAAAAAGAAAGCCGCACAAAACAGACCATAAATCAAAAAAGGAAAAGCTCCATTAAAGCTTTGTTTAAGAGAAGTATTGTCATTTAACACTGGGAAAGTTTGAGAAACCAAAATATTGCTAACCCAAATAGTAAAACTAGCTGTCGCCGCTCCTCTAGCTCTAATAGAATTTGGTAAAATTTCTGATATATATAGCCACACTATAGGACCAGCAGAATAACAGAATGCAAGTACATAGCCCATGACATAAATTAACGCCATTTTTGAAATATTTCCTGAATATATTTCTATCCCCATTAAAAACATGAAAAGCGTCATCAACAGAGTCCCAGAAATTAATAAATTTTTCCTTCCGAATCTATCAGCTGTCAAAGAAGTGAAAACAGCTCCAACTACCATCATTACGCCTACCAATACACTTTGAAAATATGCCGAGTTTCCTCCGTTTGTGCTTACCGCTCTTAAAACCGTAGGAGTATAATACAAAATAACATTTATTCCTGAAACTTGCTGAAAAAACGCTAGCACAATGCAAAGAATTAATACTTTTTTCATTTTTGGTGAAGATATTTTGGAAGATTTATTTTGTTTTTCATTTTCCAATTTTAGATTTTGTTGTATAGATAAAAATTCATTTTTTGCATCTTCTTCATTGTTTAATAATTTTAAAACTCTTTTTGCTTCATTTTCTTTTTTCTTTCCTAGAAGCCATCTTGGACTTTCTGGAATTAAAAATAATAATCCAAAAAATAATATCGCAGGGATAAGTTCTGAACCAAACATCCATCTCCATCCTGATTGGATATTCCACTCCATTGTACTTCTATTCGCTATCTTATAATTTACAAAATAGACAATTAACATTCCAACCGCAACTGATATTTGAAAAAAAGCACCAAGAAATCCTCTTATTTTTGCCGGAGCTATTTCAGATATATAAAGAGGAACCAATGATGCTGCTAACCCAACACCAATCCCACCTAAAAGTCTTGCCCATACAAACACAGAAAAATTTGTAGGAACAGCTGAATAATAAGCTGACACTGCAAAACATACAGCCCCAACTATCATAATTTTTTTTCTTCCATATTTTTCATTTAATTTTGCCGCGATAACACTGCCAAAAACGCACCCAACTAAAGCACTTGAAACTGCCCAACCTACTAGCAATGGGCTAAGATTGAAATATTTTTGAATAAAATCAACCGCACCAGAAATTACCGCAGTGTCATATCCAAATAAAAATCCCCCTAAAGATGCCACAAAAGATATAAAAATAACATTTAAAATTTTATTGCTTTTCATTTTTTCTCCTTTTTTTATATTTTTTATTTTTTTCTCAAATTAAACTCTTTTATAGCTTCATAAATAGCCAAGATATTCTCTACAGGGGTAGGTCCCTGTATATTGTGAATAGTATTAAAAATAAATCCTCCATTTTTTGAAAAAATTTCTAATCTTTCTAAAACTTCTTTTTTTACATCTTCTGGATTTCCGAAAGGAAGAGTTTTTTGCGTATCAACACCGCCACCCCAAAAAACTAGTTTATCTCCATATTTTTCTTTCAGAAATTTAGGATCCATATTTTTAGCAGAGCACTGAACAGGATTTAAAATATCAACATTAATTTCAACAAAATCATCTAAAAGTCTTATCACTGATCCACAACTATGATACGCTACTTTCCATTCAGTATTTTCATGAACCCAATCATTGATTTTTTTAAAATATGGTTTATAAAACTCTCTATACATCTCAGGAGAAATCATTTCCCCGTTTTGTGTGCCGAAATCAGTTGCATTAATTTGAATAATTTGGACTTTGTTTCCTACTGCATCGAAAAGTTTTTTAATGTTTTTTAACGCTATATCAGTTTGCATTCCAAAAAGTTCTTTTATGTAATCAGGATATAAATAGTGAGCCATCATAAAATCCTCTATATTTCGAATACCCTTTGTATATTTTAACCAAGGAGCAGATAATGGACAAAAATCTCCTATCCCATCCTGAAAAGATCCAAGACTAATTCCGTATTCTGTTTTATCATAATAATAATCAACCTCTTTTTTTATTCCTGCAATTATATCATCTGACATTACTGAAAAATCATTTTTAAAATCTTCTTTAGCATCAAGTTTTAAAGGATCTATTTCTTCTTGCCGTACAATATTGTCAAAATAAAATCCTTCTTTTGGCATTCTAGCACTTGGTGGTACTGATAAATCCCCTTGTGGATATATATATGTATTCCCATCTTTATCTTTAGTGGTGTTAAAATTTTCTCCAACTAATACAGTTAATCCATTTGGCATCTCCCATTTTTTCCAATTTTCATTTTTATAACCAAATATTGTCATGGGTGATGAAACAGATACTATATCAACTGAAAGAGCCTTTCTTACATCCTCAGTTACTTCCCCCAACAATTGAAAAGGTTCCGATATTTTAACTAATTCTTTTTTCAATCCAAGAGCTTCTCTCAAGTTTATAAGTGCTGTTGCTGAAATTCCAGAAACAACGCTACTTCCTAGGTCTACAACAACTTTATCAACATCTTGGTGATTTAACACCCTCTTCAATCTTTCTCTAGAAGTCATTTTTTATCCCTCCACTATCAATAAATTTCTTATAATCTTCTTCAATATTTTTTTCTTTAATAAATTTTTCTAAATCTTTTCTTATTTCCCAAGTTTCAACATGTTCTATATAATCATCAGGCTTTATTCTTTTCAATGGGCTTAATGTTTCCAATTCTATCATGAAATGATTAGTAAAAGTTTCAAAAGAAGAATTCATATCAGGATATTTATCTGTATCATAATAATTAAAAGATTTCACAAATATTTGTTCATTATTAACATATGCTGCCCATCCTTCAGAATTATTCGTACCTATCTTTAAACTATTTTCAAACTTTTCTCCACACTTTATATCTTGTTTTAAAAAAATAACTTGTTCTCCTACAAACATTCTATAATCATTTTGCTTTGACCATGGCCAAAAAGTTAAAACTCTATTTGGAAAACAATCTGTGTCCTTTGCTTTTGTTGGAATTATTTCATATCCACCAGAATCCATAATAGACAATGCCCATGCTGATAATTCAATTTCCCACATATTTCTATTATATATTCTATGAATTATTTTAGCTTGTCTCTCTCCTTCTTTCAATATAAATTCTATTTCTTTTTGAATTCCTGTTTTTGCTTCTGTTTTTTGCCTAAGAATAACACTTTCTTCTTTCATTTCGTAATCAATCACATCATTATCAGGCTGACTATTTCTTGGCTCAATTTGTGGAGAAGTCCAAAGACGATGTCCGCCAAAAAAATTAAAATCACTACCACCAATATTACCAATTTTTTCTAAATCTTCATAAAAAACATTTTTTTCTCCAACAAGTGAAAACTTTATAACTCTTGGTCCAACATCAGTAGTTAAAAAAACTTCATATACTCCGTTAGAAATTTTCATTGTATTTTTCCAGCCCATATAATTTAAAAACTCTACTTTCATTTTCACCTCCTAATTAATATCCAAACATTAATCAAGCACGTACCTATTCAAAATATTTTCCAACATTTCTTGCTTTCCAGAATGAACTTCTTTTACTGAATTATTCATTGCATATTCAGAAAGTTCTTTGAATCCAACTTTTCCAGCAACAATATCTTTACCTATTCCTGTTTGATAACTTGAATATCTTTTTTCTATAAAGCTTTCGATGACTTTGTCAGTCAAAAGTTTTTCGGCTATTATAAGTCCTTTGGCAAAAATATCCATTCCAGAAATGTACGCATGAAAAATATCTTCACCATCAACAGATCCTCTACGAAGTTTTGCATCAAAGTTTAATCCACCAGTTTTAAATCCACCCATTTTTAGAATTTCATACATTGCTAGTGTAGCATCATAAACATTACTAGGAAATTGATCTGTATCCCATCCTAATTGAGAATCTCCTTGATTTGCGTCCACACTTCCTAACGCATCATTTATTCTTGCATAATATAATTCATGATGAAAAGTGTGCCCTGCAAGTGTTGCATGATTTGCTTCAATGTTGAGTTTGAAATTTTTATCAAGATTGTATTTCCTTAAAAACGATAAAACTGTTGCTGCATCAAAATCATACTGGTGTTTTGTGGGTTCTTTCGGCTTAGGTTCTATGTAAAATTGTCCAGAAAAACCAATTTCTTTTGCATAATCAACTGCCATTTTTAGAAATCTTGCCAAATTATCCTGCTCAAATCCCATATCTGTATTTAATAATGTTTCATACCCTTCTCTTCCGCCCCAAAAAACATACCCTTTGCCATTAAGACGATTTGTTATATCCATAGCTTTCTTGGTTTGAGCAGCGGCATAAGCAAAAACATCTGCTTCAGGTGAAGTGCTAGCCCCATGCATAAATCTTGGATGTGTAAACATATTCGAAGTTCCCCATAAAAGTTTTATACCTGTTCTTTTAATCTCTTTTTCTATTGACTCTACGATGATGTCTAAATTTTCTTGATATTCTTTTAAACTTTCTCCTTCTGGTGCTATATCTTTATCATGAAAACAGAAATATTCAATACCAAGCTTTTCCATAATTTCAAATCCGCCTATAACTCTTGCTTTGGATTTTTCTATTGGAGAACTATTATCCCAACCACGTTTCATTGTGGCATCACCAAACATGTCAACTCCAGATCCAGTAAGCGTATGCCAATATGACATTGCAAATCTCAAATGTTCCTTCATAGGTTTTCCTAAAATCATTTTGTCAGCTTCATAATATCTAAATGCTAATAAATTTTTCGAATTCACCCCCTCAAATTTTATTTTTGACACATCTTTAAAAAACTCCATTTGCTCCTCCTTGAAAATAAATAAACTCATCGAAATTAAAATCATTTTAATTCTATGTATAGTTTTACATATTTTTTTATAAATGTCAATATTTTTTTTAAAATAAAATTCAATATAGAATTTTATGTATTTTTATGAAACGCAATTTTATTTATTAAGTCATATTAAGATGTCGTGAAATGTTGATTTAAATTTGACAACACACTTACTAAAATGTTATCATTAGAATTAAGTAAAAAATTATTGGAGGAACAAATGTATCAAAAAAAAAATAGGAAAACTAATGAAAAAAACTTTTTTAATTATATATACAATACAAATGATTTTACTATAACTGATATTTCAGAAAATATTGGAATAACTTTTCCAACAGCAAAGAATATCATTGAAAAATTTGTCAAAGAAAGCATCGTTTTTAAATTAAACAAAATGAGAATAGATAAGGGAAAAAGAAGAGCACAACTTTATAAGTTGAATGAGAAAGGCTTTTATTCTATAGGTGTAAAAGTCGAAGTTGAAACAATACAAATCGCTTTAGTCGACCTAAAAGGGTCTATTATAAAGGAAAGTATTATTAAAAATATTAGTTATCAAAGTGGAGAACTAAAAATAATTTTGTTCAATGAATTAAATTATTTCTGCGATTATTTGGATGATATAATAAAAAATAAAATTTTGGGGATAGGATTCTCTTTGCCTGGTACAGTTGATAAAAAAAACTTGGTTTTTATAGTTGGAACAAACTTGCATGTTTATAATACTGATTTTAAAGAACTTGAAGAAAAATTAAAATATAAAATTTTTCTTGAAAATGAAGCAAATGCTTCCGCTATCTCAGAAAAAATTATTGGAGTAGCTAAAAATATTTCTGATTTTATTTTTGTTTCTATAAATAGTGGAATTGGTGGAGGAATATATATAAATAATTCTCTTTACGATGGAACAGATGGGATGAGTGGTGAGATAGGTCATATGAAAATTGTAATTAATGGAAAGAAATGTAACTGTGGTGGAGTTGGCTGCTGGGAACTATATGCCTCTGAAGATGCTTTTTTAAACTTGGTTAGAAAAAAATTTCAAGATATAAATTCCATCGATGACATATTTTCAGTTAAAAAAAATAGAGACCTAACAAAAATTATTGACGAATACATCAAGTATTTAGCTATCGGCATAAAAAATTTTGTAATGATTTTCAATCCACAGAAAATTATTATCGGAGGTAAAATATCAAAATATCATTCTTTTATAGAAGAACAAGTTAAGGAGTTCGTTTTTAAAGATAATCTTTTATACAAAAACGAGAAAAATAGAATAATTTTTTCCAAACATGAAGATAGAGGGAATCTTTTAGGTGCTGCCCTTCTTCCTATAATAGATAAGTTTTTTTAAAATTTTTATATTAATGCTTAAAATTTTTAAGTATTTTAACAAAATAAGAAATAAATTGTGGATTTAGCGACATCGAAAACCAAAACAACGACGGAGATATCACGAGAATATGGCATGACAGTGCAAACGATAAGAGCTTGGTCAAAACAATATAAAAAATCAAAAACTTTTGGAGTTCGAGCAGTATTAAGTCCATTAGAGAGATAAAATATTGAGCTCAAAAAAAAGATAAAAGATGTAGAAGAAGAAAACGAAATAAGATCAATATTTAAAAAAAATATTATTGTACGCCGAATAAATTTAGAGAATAGTAATATTATAAGTGTTTAATATGCATATAATTTATCATTAAAATAGCATATAAACAAAAAAATTCATTCTAAGAAATTAATCTTAGAATGAATTTTTTGAATTTGAAGAATTCAATCCAATTAAAACACAACTATATTTATACTTAAAAAGTATAAATATAGTTGTGTTTGGTGCGAGAGTGCGGACTAAAGTTGCAACACCTTTTTAAAATAAAAATTGAATTATATTTTTACTTGATTTATTTTTAACATACAACAGAAAAAGTTTGCATAGTTATTTAAGTCATATTTCACATTAAGAATTTGAACAGAACCTAAAAATTAAAAACAAAAAACCTAAAGATAAAATTTGTAACTTTTTTTGGCATAAGACCATATTGTATGCTATACTAATTATAATTGAATATAATTTTTATTGGTTTATCTTTCGAGATAATTAAAAGGGAAGTTAGGTGAAAATCCTACACGGTCCCGCCACTGTAAAGAAGATAAGTTCACAATTTTGCCACTGATTTATTCGGGAAGGCTGTGCAACTTAAGTGATTCTGAGTCAGGAGACCTGCCAAAAAAAGATTATACTTACCACGTGGAATGGGAAGTATGAAAGTTAATCTTTTATATTTTCCTCCTTTAATCTTATTTAATGGAGGTTTTTTTATGCAAAAAATTAAGGTGTTATGTGTTTTTGTTGTGTTTTCTTATTTTATTTATGGAGGTGAAGTCGAAAACCTTGGAATTACACCTAAAGAAAAAGTAGTTGTTGATTCCAAGACTTTGGATTTGGAACTTATCAGTGCGACTGCCATTTATTCTGATTTAGATTCTATTCCAAAAAATGTTATTATTATTACAGCAGAAGAAATTAAAAAGCAGGGAGCAAAAACTATTAATGAGGTTTTAAAATCTGTTCCAAATCTTAAAACTGATTCTTTTACAAATTTAGAACCAATTTTTGATTTGAGAGGGCAAGGAGATACTAGTAAAAGTAATGTTTTAGTTTTAGTGAATGGAGTTCCAGCAAATTCTGTTGATGGTTCGGGATATATTGTTTCAAATATTCCTATTGATCAAATAGAGAGAGTTGAGGTTAATCCAACTGGTGGTGCTGTTCTTTATGGAGATGGAACTGTTGGCGGGACTGTTAATATCATTACAAAGGCTCCAAAAAATCAAAAGAATTATGGATTATTTTCTGTTGATGGTGGTTCATACAATAGTTTGAAATCTGATTTTGCTTATGGAACAAATTTATTTGAAAAATTTTCATTACAAGCTGGTTATATGATGGGTCATTCTAATGCAGAAAGAGACTATACCGCAAAAGATAGTAAAAATTTTAATGGAGATATAAAATATATTTTACCTGATGAGAGTGCATTATATTTTAAATATAATTATTATGATACAAAATATCAATTACCAGGTTCGTTATTTAAAGATGAAGTTGAAGAAAATAGAAATCAAGCACTTATGAAATCTGATGGTGCAAATACTAGAAATACTTTTAATTTAAATTATTTAAAGAAATTTTCAAAGAATTTTGATTTTGCACTTTATAATAGTTATGAATTTAGTAAAAATGCTTATATTTATTACGTGCCATCTTCTTCCTATTATTATGAAACAGATAATTTATATTTGAGACCTCAAATAAAATATTCTTATCTTGAAGAGGATGAGGTAATTTTTGGTGGGGATTATAGAAAGGGAAAAACTAATGTAACAAAAAGTGAATATTCAACACTTGGAAATCGTACGAAGGAATCTAGCGGACTTTTTCTTTTGAATAAAAATTCGATTTATAATTTTATTTTTTCTGAGGGAATACGAACGCAACAGGTAAAAAGTGATTACATAAATTTGGGCAAAAAGGAAAGTATAGATATTAGAGAAGAAGCATATGATTTTGGGATTTCTTATTTATTGCCTAGTGGAGGTGCTTTATTTACAAATTATGTCCATAGTTTTAGGATTCCAACTACTGATGAACTTGCTTGGTGGTACGGTAATGTTAAGCCTGAAATTTCTAATACTTTTGAAGTTGGGTATAAAGATATGTTTAAAAATTCAATCCTAAATTTGACGTTATTTAAAACATTTAAAGAAGATGAAATTGTTTATGCAACTGCACCAAATAATTATTCTTATAACTATAATTTGGAGGGTAAGACAGAGCGTCAAGGAGTTGAACTTTCTGGAGAGCATTTGTTTGAGAATTTTTCTATTCGAGAATCTTTTGGTTATATTGATTCTGAAATTACTTCTGGTAGATATAATGGGAAAGAATTGCCGTTGGTTTCTAAATATAAGGTGACTTTAGGAGGAACTTACAATATTTTAAGCAATTTAAAATTAAATCTTGATGTGAATTACTTTTCTGATTATTATGCATCAACTGATTTTGATAATTTGCACGGAAAATTTAATGCTTATACAGTTGTAAATTCAAATATTATTTTCGATTGGACGGAAGTTTTTTCTTTAAACGCAGGTGTAAATAATATTCTTGATGAAAAATATCATACTTATGTTGGATGGAGTGAATTTAGTAACAAAGAATATTATTATCCTGCAAATGGGCGGAACTTTTTTGTAAGGCTTAAGTATGTTTATTAGGATATAGTGTTTGGTGTTATGATATAAATGGTGACAGATTTTATATCATAACACAATAATTTTATGAAGAAATTTATTTTTATTTTAATGGTGTTGATTGGAATAAGTAGTTTTGCTAAAACATTATTTTATGAAGATGAGTTTGACTGGGGTAAACGAAATGAATTTTTCACTTATATCTTCAAGCAAATTGAAGAAAAAATAGAAAGATTTTGTCAACAAACGATTTTACTGCACCAACGTCAAGATGGGTTACTATTGTTTATGAATTGCCCGATGGTGTAGAAAATATAAAATTTAAAAAATAAAATTATAACATAAAAACATAACTTTCTTTTTAAAATTTCAAATTCTTTTCTTGTAATACTTGCAAAAGTCTTTTTTCTTCTGTTAAAAATTTGATAATACAAAACAAAAATATCGATCTCTTTTTTTCTTGACTCATCCATAAGAAAAATAATTTCTTGCTCACTTATTTTTTCGTTAGCCTCTTTCTTTTGCTTTCTTATTTCTAAACCTATCATTCCCAAATAAGATTTCACATTTTCAGAAAGTCTTTTATAACGTGAAAGATAACCAAGCAAACAATCATAATCTTCTCCCAACAAATTTGCAGTTTCAAAAATACTTCCAAAAGATATTAAAGTTGAAGCTCTTTTTTTTCTTTCTTGCCTGTTCATCTCGCTAATTTCTTTTGATTTAAGTATTTTGTACTCTTGTTCATATTTTTTGATTTTTGCATTAATTTTTTTTAATTGTTCTAAATTATCTTCACTCATCTTGAATTCTCCTTCTCATCACGTTTTCTTTTATAAACAAAACCCTTTGAAGCTACCTTAGAATTATTGATATTTTTTGAGAATCCTTTTTTTGCAATATTTTTTGTAGTTTTTGTATTGACATTTTTCATCTCTTTTTTATTTTGTGATAATCTCTCATTTGTTTTTATTTTTCCATTCAAATTTGAATTAATAATGAAAATTTTTACTTTAACATTTCTAATTTTACTATTTAATTGATCTTGCTCTTTTCTTAATTTTATAAATTCAGGATTTTTTATATTATTACCAGCCTCTTCCATTTTTAAAATTTTATCGTTAATAGGTAATAACTTATTTTCTAGAATATTTTTATTTTCTAAAGAATTTATTTTTATTAAATTAAGATCTTCAGAATGTTTGTGAACATTGAAAAATTTTGAATTAATATTTTTTATTTTATATGAATTTAATTCAATTAGATTTTTTTGAACTTCTTTTAGTTTTTCTTTGTATTTCGCACATATGAATAAAGATTTTTGATCTTCTTTTGTAGAAAAAGTTTCTATTTTTGTCAAATAAGTTTTTTCACTAAATTTATTAAATCTAATTTTAACTTCTAACTCTATTGCCAACTCAATTTTTTCATGTAAAGAACTATTTTTGAAATTCTTTTCTAATATGCTTTTATCTAAAAAATCATTCTTAATAATTTCTTTTTTATTTATTAAATTATTATTTTCAAGAAATAAAAGCTTTTCTCTTTTTAGATTTTTTATATTTGTATTTATTTCATATTCTTTATATTTCTTCGATGAATATTCGTCTAGTTTTGTTTTATCTTTAAATTTCAAAATTTTTTTTGAAATATTTATAGGCTCACGATCATAAAACTCTGCTTTTTCAACATTTCCTTTTTCAAGCTCTATTGCTTTTAGTCTTTGCAGAGACTTGCAAGAAACTTTTTCAATTCCTTTTTTTTCTAATTCATTATTCAAAGTATTTTCCCAACGCTCACGTATATCGTAAAGAGTTTTCTTTTCCCACCAAGATCTTTCTTTTCTTGCCCCGCCTTTTTCAGGATTATTTTTATTTGCCTGTTTAAAAAATACCTCTGGACTTCTTTCAATTCCATCTAATTTTCTTTCACTAAACATAACATGTGCATGAGTATTTTTAGTTCCATCAGAATTTAATTTTTCATGAATTGCAACAGAATAAACATAATCTTTTCCAAGAATTTCATTTGAATATTTTCTTGCAATAGCAATATTTTCTTCTGTACTAAATTCTCGAGGTAAAGAAAAATCAACACATCTAATTTTAGTTGCATTAGATCGAGTTTCATAATTATCGACAGCTTCCCAAAAAATTTTCGAATTATTTTCTGCCCAATCAGGTAGATTATAACTTTCTTTTAAAAGTAAATTTTCGTTTTTTCTATTTTTATATTCATTCTCACGAAAATTATATGACATCTTTTTTGTTGCTCCTGTTTTTCTTGTATAAACGTGAAGCATGTATAAAGCCATAATTTTTTTCTCCTTGTTCATAAAAAATAAAATCAAAAAATTAAAATAATTATCTTTGATAAAATAAATTTTTATTTTAATTTAGTCAAAAATTGAAAAAATGAAAAATGAAAACGGACACCAATCGAAAATAAAAACGCAGTTTTGTATTTTTGATTTTGGTGTACTCACGTTTAAGCAAGTTAAAAATTTCTTCGAATTTTTACTTGCACGTGCCAAATAGTTCCATTTGGATTTCCTTTACTTTACTCTTGCGAGTGAGATTCTTATTTTTCAAATTATAAAATATTATTAATAAAAATTTATTTGTGATTTTAAATATTTAAGAGTATTTCCAGAAATATTTTTTTGATTAAGTTTCAAAAAAAAAAATTTTATATTACAAATTTTTTTATCTAAAGTAAAAAAAATTATTATAAAAAAAACTTTTTGTATTTAGCCGTAAAAAAATAAATTTCAGAAACTTTTTAGGTTGTAACCGTAAAACTTGTAAATTGGTTTTAATTGTTATATAATATCATTATCATAAAAAGAAGGTGCATTATGAAAAAAAGAGACAGCTACTTAAATGAACTTTTGCTTTTCAAAGACAAAAAAATTATAAAAGTAATAACTGGTATGAGACGGTGCGGAAAATCTTCTCTTCTTTTATTGTTGAAGGAAAATCTTTTGAAAAATGGAGTTAAAGAACAAAATATTATTTCGATTAATTTTGAGTCGATGGATTATGACTCCATAACTGATTATAAAATTCTAAATTCTTTTATTAAAGACAAGATTGATAAATCTTCCAAAACTTATTTTTTACTTGATGAAATTCAACTTGTAAAAAATTGGGAGAAAACAATTAATTCCATCATGGTAGATTTTGATGTTGATATTTATATTACTGGTTCAAATGCTTATCTTCTGTCAAGCGAGCTTTCAACTTTGCTTGCTGGTCGATTTATAGAAATAAAAATGTTGCCGTTATCTTTTCAAGAATTTTTATATTTTAATGATATTAAAAAAAATTCTGATTATCAAAAATATTTTGACATATTTTTAAAATATGGTGGCTTACCTCAACTTTCAGACTTTGAAGATAAAGAAAATGTTAAATTTTCATTATTAGAAGGAATTTATAACACTGTTATTATGAAAGATGTTGTGCAAAGAAATAGTGTGAAAGATACTTCTTTGCTCACAAATGTTTTTAGATTTATTGCTCATAATATTGGCAATATAATTTCTCCAAAAAAAGTTAGTGATGTTATTAATAGTGAAGGGAGAAAAACAACTTCTGAAACTATAGACAACTATCTTTTAATGCTGAAAAATGCTTTTATAATTTATCAAGTTCAAAGATACGATATTAAAGGCAAACAATATTTAAAAACTTTAGGTAAATATTATTTAGTAGATTTAGGTATTAGAAATTCTATTTTGGGCTATCGTGATGTTGACTATGGACATATTCTTGAAAATGTTGTTTACTTAGAACTTATTAGAAGAAAATACAAAGTTGCTATTGGTAAAATTGGCGAATATGAAATAGATTTTATAGCTGAAAATCAAAATGAAAAAAAATATTATCAAGTTGCTTTCTCGATAAATACTCAAGAAGTCAAAGAAAGAGAAATAAGACCTTTGCTTTTGATAAAAGATAACTATGAAAAAATTATTATTTCATCTGATAAAACTTTTATCAAGGAAGAAAAAGGTGTTAAATTTTTAAATATAATTGATTTCTTAAGCGAAAAATATTAATTGCTAACCTGACTTTGATTTTATAATTTTTATAATCTCTGGCTTTAAAATTCCAAAATATGCTATTGGAATTTTTTCGCGCATTGAATTAAGAAAATCAACTTTAAATAAACATAATTCAATTATTGTTTTTTCGGCTTTAGTTTTAATTTGAGTTTTTTCTTCATTTGTAAGTTGCTCAAATTTTTCCATAAAAAAAGATTCTTCTTTTTCTATTGCTAGCTCTTCTTCAGTTTTGATTGGTTCTGAAAATTGAGTATTTATTTTTTTCAATACTTCAGACTTTTGCTTTATATGAGCTTGTTGCTCTTTTGATTCTTGAAAATCAGTTATACCTGAAGCTAAGAAACAGTACAAATAGCCGTTGAAATTTTTTATAGCTCCTTTTTTTTCTTGGAATAAAACATAATTATAAATTTTTCTAAAATATGGTTCATCTAATTTTTCAATATTTTTCTTGATATTATTTTTTGTTGCTTCGTTTAAACTACTGAATTCTTCATATTCTAAAAAATTATAAAGGCTACTACCATCAATTTTGGTACTAGTAGTAGTATTTTTAATATATTTATTTATAGTTAGTTCTTTATTGGGTAAAATAGCTTTACTAGGGTGGTCAAATTCCTTTACTACCCCTAGTAAAATATTTTTACTAGGGGTAGTGTTAGATTCTAAATCATGAGCAGAATATTTTTTGAAGTTTTGAACGGAATATAAATTTGACTCGTTTGAGCCATTTAAGCCTGTTCGAGTTTCTTTTTTCAGTAATCCTTTGGCAATGAGAGAATTAATATTTTGTAAAAGTGTAGGTTTACTAATTTTACATTTTTTCAATAATGTATTTAATGACGGATAAGCATATTTATTATTATTGCAATATCTTGATAAGACAACAAAAACAAATCCTTCTGTTGCACTATCAAATATTTCATCATCGATTACTGCGTTTTCAACTTTAAAATAAAAATCTATTCTTTCGTCTTTTATTCCTAATTTTTCTTTTTGATCGTCTGTTAATTCCAATTTAAAACTCCTTTTTAATGTTAATGATTCATTTTAATTAAAATGCTATAACATGGTAAAATATTAATTGTCATTGCAACTCCTCTAAAATTTGAGAAGTACAATATCGACTTTTTTTCGACTTTCATTTTATATAAAAAATACTTTTATACCATCCGTTACATCTTTTTTATAAATTATAAAAGCCTTAAAATAATAATTTAAGATTTAAACACCTTAGAACATTCAAGAAGATTAATCCTCAAAATCCGTTTCTCGCAAGGGAGTAAGGGTTCAAGTCCCTTTTCAGGCACCATAAAATTATTAGGAATCATATTTATTTTGTCATTTAGCTTGCCGGCTTTTTATGTTCAAAGTATATATAATTTTTTTATTATTAAATTTTTTCATTATCTTTAACAGAATTCTCATCATCGATAAACTCTCCTCTAAAAACTTCCTCTATTGCAATTGAAATTTTTATGTCTTTACGCTTTAAATGTACATAAGTATCATATGTTGTCGCTATATTTGAATGTCCTAGCCAGTGTTGAATTGATTTTAAGTCAACACTCTTGTAGTATAGTACAGTCGCACATGAATGTCTTAGATCATGAAATCTAATTTCTTTTAAATTATTCTTTTTTAATATTGCTTTGAATCTTTTTGTAACATAATCAAGTTTTATGATATTTTCATTCCTTAACTGTTAGGAAAAATGAAGCATATACAAAAAATTTTTCTTCTAATTTTTATCATAATATTGAACCTATAAAAACAAACGATTTTGAAAAATATAGATTGAAAAGTAGTGTTGATGAATATCTGAAATAAGATGTGTGAAAGAGTTGCTTAATGTTTACAGCGGAAATCATCAGAAAAATACATATAAAAAATTTAAGAAAGAAATAGAAGCAGTTGCAAATGAAATTTTGAATTTTGATAAATATAATAAAAAAGGAAGCTAATCAGAATACTGATAAACTTCCTTTTTTTTAGTTTAATTTGAAAAGAAATGTTTTACTACCATTTAAATAACACAACGCTAAAACCATCAGGAGTCCTACTAGAAAATTTCAATATTTTTAGTAGTGTTAAGTAGCCTTTTGATTATATCATAAGTTTTTATTTTTTCTGGATAATTTATTATACAAATTACTAATTTTTTTATTGTAACTTTAATAAAATATTTTTTTTTAGAACGAAATATATTTTTGCACATGTGCAAAGATATATTAGTAAAATTATAAACAGTATTGCAGAAAGTCAGATTATGATTTTTACACAATTTATTTAGATAATCAAAAATTAAAAATTGAACCTACCTATGACAAATATTTTATCTAATAATATTAATAAAAAAAACTACTTACAGTTTTCACTGCGAGTAGTTTCAAATTATTTTCAGACTATAGTTTGAATAAGAGTAAGAGCTTGCTTTAGTTTAACGTATATTAAAAAAAAGATACCACACTTTCGTGTGGTATCTTTTAATTTTTAATACCCAAACTTATATTTAATTCCTAATGTACCTGTTCCACCTTTTGTTCTTTGTGAATCACTGTAACTATATTCACCATAAACATCGAAATAAGTTTTTGAAAGTCCTATTCGAGTTCCAACTTTTGCTGTCGCTCCAATAGATTTTACATCTTTAATTACTTCGAGTTGTTTTCCTTCCATTCCGTAGATTGTTCCCTTAGCTGATGCTAGAGGTTCTCCAAACTCGTATGAATATGAACCGTTTATTGATGCGTCTAGTTTCCAATCATTTCCTAGATCAAATTCTTTTCCTATTTTTAATCCGCCAAGTGAATACAAGCTTTCTGTTACGCTCTTTTCTATTTCAAGTGCAACTGCATTTGTATCTCCTGCATTTATTTCTGTTATAGGATCGTAATATGCTCTTGAACCATCAATTTGAACTTCCGGTGTCAAATACATAAATCCAACATCAAATTTCTTTGTAATCTTTCCGCCAAGTCCTAAATATTGATTTGATGCAACTGATTCCAATTTACCTTCGTCAGATTTTCTTACTAAGTCTCCATTAAACATTCCTGCATACGGTGTTACTATAAATTCTATTCCTAAATCATTCTTATATGCAAAGTGAATATTTCCTTGATACATTTGACCTTTCAAAGTTGACGTATTGGTAAATGTTGATTCTGATACTCCTATACTTGCAACTCCTCCATATCTAAAGTTTCGTGTTGCATAACTATCAAATCCAACAACTGTTATTGTGTTTACAGTTTCATAACCTTGTACATTTTCATCCTTAGGACTATAAGTAGATTTTGAAG
>JBOFDW010000201.1:0-3831 GCA_051647385.1 Fusobacteriaceae bacterium | reverse complement strand
ATAGAATGAAGAGAGAATTCAAAGTTGAGTCAACTGTTGGAAAACCACAAGTTGCTTATAGAGAGACTATAACAAATCAGGCTGACCAAGAAGTTAAATACGCAAAACAATCTGGTGGACGAGGACAATACGGTCATGTTAAAATTACTGTTGAACCAAATCCAGGAAAAGGATTCGAGTTTGTTAACAAAATATCTGGTGGAGTTATTCCAAGAGAATTTATTCCTGCAGTAGAAAAAGGTGCAAGAGAAGCTATGGATGGCGGAGTAATTGCCGGATATCCCTTGGTTGATGTAAAAGTTATTTTGTACGATGGTTCATTCCACGAGGTCGATTCATCGGAGATGGCGTTTAAAATTGCTGGTTCAATGGCTCTTAAGCAAGCGGCTGCAAAAGCAAAACCTGT
The DNA here is from genome assembly GCA_051647385.1 of Fusobacteriaceae bacterium. GTDB lineage: Bacteria > Fusobacteriota > Fusobacteriia > Fusobacteriales > Fusobacteriaceae > JAGNZR01. The sequence goes on along the minus strand of JBOFDW010000201.1, from coordinate 3,425 downwards.
TATCCTTGAGCCTGTGTTCAAAGTTGAAGTTACTACTCCAGAAGAATATATGGGAGATATTATTGGTGACTTAAACTCTCGTAGAGGAATGATTGGCGGAATGACTGACAGAGCAGGTGCAAAAATAATTGATGGTAAAGTTCCTTTATCAGAAATGTTTGGATATGCAACTGACCTAAGATCAAAATCTCAAGGAAGAGCGACTTATTCTATGGAATTTTTAGAGTATACTCCAGTTCCACAAAATATTCAAAAGGCTATTGCCGAAGAAAGAGGAAAATAGTTTTTTAATTTTTAGAATTAAAAATATAGTTGTAATAAAAAAATATATTATAAAACTCAGGAGGAAAAAACAAATGGCAAAAGAAAAATTTGAAAGAAGTAAACCACACGTAAACATTGGAACAATTGGTCACGTTGATCATGGTAAGACAACAACAACAGCAGCAATATCAAAAGTTTTATCAGATTTAGGATTAGCAAAAAAAGTAAATTTTGATGAAATTGATGCTGCTCCAGAAGAAAAAGAAAGAGGAATTACAATCAACACCGCTCACATCGAGTATGAAACAAAAAGCAGACACTATGCACACGTTGACTGCCCAGGCCATGCTGACTATGTAAAAAATATGATTACAGGAGCAGCTCAAATGGACGGAGCAATTCTTGTTGTTTCTGCCGCTGATGGTCCTATGCCTCAAACAAGAGAGCACATTCTACTTTCTAGACAAGTTGGAGTTCCATTCATAGTTGTATATCTTAACAAAGCTGATATGGTTGATGATGAGGAATTACTTGAGCTAGTTGAAATGGAAGTAAGAGAACTTTTAACTGAGTATGGATTCCCCGGAGATGACATTCCAGTAATTAGAGGTTCTTCTCTAGGTGTTATGAACGGAGAACAAAAATGGGTTGACCAAATCATTAAACTTATGGACGCAGTTGATAGCTACATACCAACTCCAGTAAGAGCACTTGACAAACCATTCTTGATGCCAATCGAGGACGTTTTCACAATTACGGGAAGAGGAACAGTTGTTACTGGAAGAATCGAAAGTGGAATTGTAAAAGTTGGAGAAACTCTTGAAATAATTGGAATTAAAGATACATCGACAACTACTTGTACAGGAATAGAAATGTTTAGAAAACTTCTTGACCAAGGACAAGCTGGAGATAACGTTGGAGTTCTTTTGAGAGGAACTAAGAAAGAGGATGTTGAAAGAGGACAAGTTCTTGCTAAACCTGGTTCAATCAATCCACATACTGGATTCAAATCAGAAGTTTACGTTCTTACAAAAGAAGAAGGTGGAAGACATACTCCTTTCTTTACAGGATATAGACCACAGTTTTATTTCAGAACTACAGATATAACTGGAGCAGTAAATCTTCCAGCTGGAGTAGAAATGGTTATGCCAGGAGATAACATTGAGATGACGGTTGAACTTATTCACCCGATAGCAATGGCACCTGGATTACGTTTCGCTATCAGAGAAGGCGGAAGAACAGTTGCTTCTGGAGTAGTTGCAGAAATAACTAAATAATATTTGCCGAAAAATTTTGGCTGAGAATATTTAAAGATGAGTGCAAGGAATTTTGCTGGAGACGGCGAAAAATATTCCTTGCATTTTTTTTTGCTAAAATTTTAAAATATATTAAAACTTTTTAAATATTTTGAAAGTCAAAAGAATAACCAGAATATATTTCCCCCTAGAAGATATATTTTGTTTCATATAAAATTCTCCCCAAAAAGTTTATAAGAGAAACCCCTAATTAATCTTTGGGGTTTTCTTATGAAAAAAATTCACGAAAAACTTTTTTTAATTTTATTTAAAAATTTTTTAAACTTTTTAATTTTTTTTTGAGTCAAAAGTATGTAACAAAAATATATTTCCCCCCAAAAAAATATATTTTGTTTTTTATAAAATTCTCCCCAAGAAATTTATGAGAAAAACCCTTTGAATTTATTCAGAGGGTTTTCTCATTTTTATTTTCAGATTTTATTTTTTTCTAGAATTTTTTTTTCTTGAAAATTTTCTCAGCGAAATATTTTTTAAATAAATCTAAATTTTCTGTCGCTCCAAAAAAATTAGGGCGATTTTTTATTTGCAAATATTTTTTCTCTTAAATTATTTTCCTTAGAAGAAATTATTTAAAGCGACTTGATTTTTTTTATAATCCTTGATATAATTTTTCAAGTGCGAAAAATTAGGAGGAAAGTTTTATGAGAATTGTTTTTTTTAGTTCAGGACAAAAAAATACAATTGCTCTTATCCGAATTCCTTCAAAAAATATTTGTTTAATAGAAGTGTTGACTGTAGGTACCTATAGTTTCCACTTCTTTTTTTTTGTAAATTGCACAGCCAAAAAATTTGAGGAGGACTTATGAACCATTTTATTTCTATCAAAGATTTCACAAAAGAACAGCTCTTGGAAATTATCGACTTGGCACATTCGCTTGAGGAAATGCCACAAAGAAAATTGGCGTCAGAAACAATTACTGCCAGTTTATTTTTTGAGCCGTCAACAAGAACTCGTCTTTCTTTTACTTCGGCTGCGTATAAAATTGGTTCGCAAGTTATGGGATTTGATTCACCAGATGCAACTTCAATTCAGAAGGGAGAAACTTTGCGTGACACTATAAAAATGGTGGAGGCATATTCTGACGCAATTATTATGCGACACCCTCGAGACGGCTCGGCAAAATTTGCTTCAGAAATTTCTCGAGTGCCAATAATAAATGCAGGGGACGGGGCAAACGAACATCCGAGCCAAACTCTTTTGGATTTATACACGATAAAAGAGGAGCAAGGTTGCCTCGACAATTTGAAAATTGCATTCATCGGAGATTTAAAATATGGGCGGACTGTTCATTCACTTGCAAAAGCGCTCGCACTTTTTGACGTGGAATTTTATTTTGTTGCTCCAAAAAATATTCAAATTACGCAAGATATTCTCGATGAACTTTCAGAAAAAAATATAAAGTTTACGCTACTCAACGATTACAAAAAAATTATTTCAGAAGTCGACGTGATGTATGTGACGCGGATTCAGAAGGAGCGGTTTGAGGACCCCTACGAATACGAATTTGTGAAAAATAGTTTTGTGGTGCAAAAAGATGAGCTTGCCACGGCGAAAAAAAATATGATTATTCTTCATCCGCTACCTCGAGTCAATGAAATTGATATTGATGTGGACGACACGAAGCACGCGAAATATTTTAAGCAGGCGGCAAACGGGATTCCAGTTCGGCAGGCAATAATTTCTGTTGCACTGGAAAAACTTTCGTTAAAAAATCCCAAGCCCGAAATTCAAAAAGATGAGCTCGTGATTTCTTTCAAGCAAGTTGTGTGCCAAAATTTTAAGTGCATAACTCACGCCGAGCAAACTGAAAATAAAATTATTATAAAAAATCAGAAAAAAACTTG
>JBOFDW010000200.1:0-14106 GCA_051647385.1 Fusobacteriaceae bacterium | reverse complement strand
AGTACATGCTCGAAGTTTTAGAAATTAATAAGCGTGAAATTATATGCAAAATATTATCTAAGCATGAAGATGTTTATTCTAGTAAAACAATCATTCATGCAGCAATCGGAATGCTAAAAAATGATAACATGAATCTTGTTATACAAAAACTTACAGAGATAGGGGTAACAAAAATTATTCCTTTTTACAGCAAAAGATGTATAATAAAGTTAGAACAAAAAAACAATAATGATAGCAAAAAAGAAAATAAGCGAGAAAAATGGGAACTGATTTCCAGAGAGACATTGAAGCAATGTCAAGGGGTTAAGTTAGTTGAAATAAATGAACCTGTTTCTCTTGATGAAGTTTTATATATAAATAAAAAAGAGCACGAAAAAAATATAGTGAACAAAAAAGAAGAAGAAAATAGCGAGTACGATTTGAAGATTGTTCTTTATGAAGGTGCTAAAGAAAATTCTTTAAAAAATATTCTCAAAAGTTTTCGTGAAAATAATGAAGTGCAAAATAAAATAAGGTTAAAAAAAGTTTTGTTTATAGTGGGACCCGAAGGCGGATTTGATAAAGAGGAAATTGAAGGGCTAGAGAAAAATGAGGTACAAGTTGCGACGTTGGGCAAGCGGATACTGCGAGCAGAGACCGCTTCCATAGTTGTAGGAGGAATATTAGCCAATGAATTTGAATAAGAAAGTTGCGTTTTATACTTTGGGGTGCAAAGTAAATCAGTATGAGACCGAGAGTATAAGAAATCAGCTTATAAAAAAAGGGTATGAGTCTGTCAACTTTGAAGAGTTTGCAGATGTTTATGTTGTAAATTCTTGCACAGTGACTAGCATGGCAGATAAAAAAACTAAAAATATTTTGAGGCGAGCCAAGAAAATAAATCCTGAGAGCAAACTTATTGTGACGGGATGTTATGCCCAGACTAATTATAAAGAACTAATGGAAATAGAAGAGATAGATTTCGTGGTTGGAAATACTGATAAACAGTCTATCATAAAACTTGTTGACGAACTAGATTCTTACGAAAAAGTTGTTAGCCATAATGTTTTTGAAAACAAAGTCTATGAAGAATATGAGTTTGCCACACTGCGTGAGATGACGAGGGCATATATAAAAATACAAGACGGGTGCAATGTTTTTTGTTCTTATTGCAAGATACCATATGCAAGGGGAAGAAGCAGGTCACGACAAGTTGAAAATATAATTCTCGAGATAAAAAAACTTATAGAAGAAGGTTTCCGAGAATTTATTTTGATTGGAATAAATATAGGTGCTTACGGAGAAGACTTTCAAGAGAAAGTTTCATTTGAAAATCTTGTGAAAAAAATATGCGAGTTAAATGGTGTTGAGAGAATAAGATTTGGCTCTGTTTATCCTGATAAAATTAGCGATGAATTTGTAAATTTATTTCAAAATAAAAAAGTTGTACCACATATTCATGTGTCGTTGCAGTCTTGTGATGATACTGTTCTTTCTATGATGCGAAGAAAATATGGGGCAAGCCTCATACGAGAGAAACTTTTTTTACTCAGAGAAAAAGTTGAGAACATTGAATTCAGTGCAGATGTTATAGTTGGATTTCCTGGCGAGACAGAAAAAATGTTTATGAATACTTATGATCTTATAAAAGAACTTGAATTTTGCCACTTGCATGTGTTTCAATATTCAGACAGAGAAAATACTTTGGCAGAAAAATTTGAGAATAAAATTGGTATAGACGAAAAGAAGAAGCGGGCAGAAATTCTTGGGCACTTGAGAGAATCTATGTCAAAAAAAAGACGTGAAATTTATTTGGGGCGAGAGTTAAATGTCTTGATAGAAGAAATAAAAAATGGCAGTGCTTATGGACATTCGGAAAATTATCTGAAAGTAAAAATACAAAATAGGGGCTTTGATGTTGGGAAAATTTATCCTATGAAGCCAATAGAACTTAGGAAGGAGTTGCTTATAGGTGAATAAATTTAACAAAAAAGACAAGATAACATTGGTGATAGGTGGATTTGCTCTCGTTGGAATACTTGTTGTAACAATAATGCTTGCTGTCGTGAATAGTGCCAGCAAAAAACTTATGAAGCAAGACAAGTATCTCATAATTGGCAAGGGAAATTTGATAGCAGTTTATAAGAGAAGTCTTGCAGTAAAAATTCCACTAGAACTTCAGATAGACAATGTTCGTACTTTTAAGGACTTAGTTGATAGTGGAAATTATGACGAAGTTTTGATTGAAGTCAACAGAATCCTCCCTGAAAAAATAGTTGCCTACCAAAAAATAAGCTATGGTAGTATTGGTATTGACGCACGAAATGAGAAAAATATTCCTGTGACAACAATTGATGACAAAAAATATGCGTTGACATCAGAAGTTTATGCAATGTTTAAAGATTATTATTCTTCTGAGCAACTTGAAAATGGAGGAGCAACATCTGATAGTAATATTTATGGCTCTATTGGTCAAGGTGATGGAATAATTGTTGATATCTTAAATGGTAACGGGCAAGTAGGATATGCAAAAGTTACAGGAGATAGATTAAAAAATGCACTTAAAATAAAATACAACGCTGCAAACAGTGAGAAAGATACGTCTTACAGTTATGTAATCTTGAAAGATATAAGTCCAGACAAAGTTGAAGACATGATAATGCTCATGAACGAGAAATATATCAAGACTCGAGAAACTGCTCCGCTACCAACCCTTGCCAACGTGGTTTTTGTTCTTGGTGAAGAAAAAAATGTTGAGATGAGGATCGAGATAGTCGGAGATAAGAATGAGGTTGCCAAAGCTGCAAAAAATCTTTCTAGAATTGGGTATAAAAATATTGGGACGCAAACTTTAACAACAGAAAAAGATACAATCATAGAGTATGGAAAAGATAATTATTTTATTGCGTATAAAATCGGTCGACGTATTAGTGTTAATAAATTGGTTGAGAATAGAAGTCTTGGCGACAGGGTAAAAATAAAAATAGCTTCAGCCGAGATAGTTGAGACTTCCGCACAAGCAGAAAATCCTGTGCCAAATATGAATGCAACTCCGAGTTCAAAAAATAAGACAGGAATAATCATTGATATTTTGAATGCCAATGGAAAAGCAGGCTATGCAAAAACTTTGGGTAACAAATTTTCAAGTAATTTCAAGGTGAAATATAACGCAACAAATTATAGTAAGCCTTCTTCTTATAGCTATGTAGTCCTAAAAGACTTATCCAGAGAAAAAATAGCAGATATGGTTATGGCTATGGAAGAAAAATATATCAAGATTATGGATACACCACCAGAGCCTACACTTTCAAATGCCGTATTTATATTAGGGGACGAAAAAAGTATAGACTTAAAAATAGAAGTTTATGGAACTAGCGATAAAACATCAAAGACTTCATCACTTTTAAGAAAGAGCGGATACAAAAATGTCTCTTCAAAATCTTCAAAAGAAAAAGAGTCAGTGATAGAGTATGGTGACAAGAATTATTTCATAGCTTATAAATTAGGGAAAAAATTAGGTGTAACAAAAATAGTGGAAGAGAAATCTGCTGGGAATAATATTAGGGTAAAACTTAAATAAAATTTAGAAAAAATTTTTAGGAGTAAAATTATGGTGGATTTTATATCGTTGATATTTATATTTGGTGAAGCAAGTTTGACAGGCAAATTTATCAGTCTGGTTATAACAATGCCATATTTAGTTTACCTCACAAATTTCAGAAACATAAAATCTTATATATTAATGTCCATAATAGTAATTATTTACACACTCCAAAATGGCAGAATATTTTTCGTGGGAAGTATTATTGTTTTATTTTGCTTTGTGAATTTTATAATTTTGCACCAACTTAAATATAGTGTGGAAAATGTTTTGATACTTGTTCCTATTCAGTTTGTATTTTTATTAATTGCTCTTTTTAATAATTTATCGGTCAATATGATAATTTTTAATCTTGCAGGACTTATACTTGTAAATTATTTGTATATTATGAGTGCAAAAAAGAAGGAGCAAAAAGACAAGAGAGAAAAGAGGGACAAGTGAATAGACGAACGAATAATTTTAATATGAACCGTAAAATGTTTGAGAGATTTAAAGCAGACCACTCAGGCAAAACTAAAGTGGTAAAGGGTCTTGTGCTCTTCCTTTTTTTTGTGTTATTCACCAGAATGTTTTACATGCAGATAATAGATTATGATAAATATGATTTTCTCTCTAAAAGTAATAGTGTCAAAGAAAAAAGACTTGACGCAGAGAGAGGTAAAATTTACGATAAGAATGGAGTTTTGCTTGTAACAAACTCAACAGGATATAGAGTTGTTTATTTAAAAGGGCGTGACTTTGAAGAGCAAGATATAAATCGAATATCTGAACTCACTGGCTTCACTGGAGATTTTATAAAGAATAGAATTGAGCGTGGAGATCTCACAACTTACACAAAAGAAAATTTGATTATAGATAATATCGACGAAAAACTTGCACACAAAGTCATGGAGAAAATTAAAGAAGAAGACGTTATACAGATACAGACTTATTCTAAGCGAAAATATATTTATGATTCTTTTGCTTCCCATGTTATTGGCTTTGTAAAAAAAATTTCACCGGAAGAGTATCAAAAATTAAAAGATAAAGGTTATTCAAATAGAGATTTATTAGGAAAGGAGGGAATAGAGAAACAATACGACGAACAACTTAGAGGTGTGGCTGGTGTTGAGAGGTTAGAAGTAAATGCACACAATAAATTTCAGCGAAGAATAGACAAGCAACTTCCAGTGGCAGGGGAAGATATATATTTGACTATTGATTATAGACTGCAAAAATATATGGAAGACCTTTTGGAGAAGGAAGGAATGCAAGGGGCTTTCATAGCACTCAACCCAAAGACAGGAGAAATTTTGACTCAAGTAAGCTATCCTAATTATTCGCTTACGGCTTTTAGTACAATTTTGACAAAAGAAGAATGGACAAGAATAATTAATGACCCGAGAAGACCGCTCACTGATAAAGTTATCGCAGGTGAATATCCGCCTGGATCAGTTTTTAAACCAGTATCAGCACTTGCATTTTTGGAGAGTGGAATAGATCCAAAGCAACAAATATTTGACCCAGGATATTATCAGATAGGTCCATATATTTGGAAGACGTGGAAAATTGGCGGACATGGATGGACGGACATGGCAAAATCTTTCGTTGAATCGGTAAATACTTATTACTATAAATTTTCTGATATTTACGGATACAAACTTATTACGTACTATGGGAAACTTCTTGGACTTGGTAAAAAAACAGGTATAGATTTACCAGGAGAGAAAAAAGGAGTAATTCCAGACCCAGAGTGGAAGAAAGAATTTTTGAAACAAGGTTGGAGAAGAGGAGATACAATAAACATGTCCATAGGTCAAGGATATGTTCTGTCGACCCCTATTCAAATTGCACAAGTTTATGAGGCATTTGCGAATAGGGGGATATTTTATTCTCCAAGATTGGTCGGTGCATTTGAGGATAAAAATGGAAGAAGAGAAATAGCACCGCAAAAAATTGCTGAGATAGAAATTCCAAGTAAATATTATGACATCTTGGCAGATGGATTTCGTCAGGCAGTCGAGAGTCCAAATGGGACGTCAAAGTCTTTGCGAACTTCTGGGATGACAATTGTAGCCAAAAGTGGTTCAGCAGAAAACAGCATAAAAAATACGAAGAGGACCCACGCATGGATAGCTGGATATTTTCCAATGAATAATCCAGAGATAGTATTTGTTTCTATATTAGAAAATGCTGGTGGTGGAGGAGCTGTTGCTGGAGGAGTTGCTAAAAAATTTGTGGACAGATATCTCGAACTTAAGAGACAAGATGCAATTAGAAAACCTACTGGAAAAATAGTTGAGTGGAATGAAGTTGAAGAGAAAAAATTAAAAGAGAAAGACTTGGAAAACGCAGTAGAAAATGCGGAACCTGTTGAGGAAGCTGAGCAAGAAGGTCAGAACAATGACGTGGCTGTTCCAGATCCAAAGTCAAGATAAAAAATTAGGAGAAAACATGGAAAATAATACTGATGAAAAAAAGAACATCAATAATAATATGGGTAATAATAATGAGAACAAAAGTAATGGCAGTAATATAAATTTGGAGAGACTAAAAAGTATCAAGCAAGAAATAGAAGAACTCAAGAGCAATAAGCAGAATTTTGAGCAAAATAATTTTCAAGAAAAAAAAGTTATTCAAGAAGGTCAAAATAAAATTTCAACAATAGAAAAAATTAACGCAAAAATAAAACCTTCTTATAGTAATAATACAAAAATTTCTACCAAAGAAAATGGTTCAAGCACATTGAATAATTTGGAGAGAAAAAATAATATTAATAAAAATGCCAACAAAAGAAATTCTAAACTAAATTTTGGAAGCAATATAAAATATGATGCAAATTTTAGTGAGAATAATTCTGTCGAAAATAACTTGGGGGTAAATAATACTCTAAAAATCAGTGGTAACGAAAGTAATAATGGTGGAAATATTCCAAACGGAAATGGCAAAGAAGAAAAAATGTATGTAATTCCACTTGGAGGAATAGAAGAAGTTGGAAAAAATATGAACATAGTTCAGTATAGAGACGAAATAGTTGTCCTTGATTGTGGAGCAATGTTTCCAGATGAAAATTTGCCTGGGATAGATTTGGTGATACCAGATTTTAGCTACGTAGAGAATAACAAAGATAAACTAAAGGGAGTATTTTTGACTCACGGACACGAAGATCATATTGGTTCATTGCCGTATCTTTATCAAAAAGTTGATAAATCAGTTCCAATCTATGGAGGAAAACTTACACTGGCACTTGTTAAATCGAAATTTGAAGGGCTAAATTATTCAAAAAATATTCCACCATGCAAAGAAATCAAACCAAGAGTACCGATAAAAGTTGGAAAATATTTCAAGGTAGAATTTGTTAAAGTAACTCATTCAATAGCTGACGCATATTCTCTTGCTGTGACAACTCCGGCTGGGACAATAGTTGTTACTGGAGATTTCAAAATAGACTTAACACCAGTTGACGGGCAAGGTGTTGACTTCACAAGATTTTCTGAGCTTGGAGAAGAGGGAGTGGATTTGCTACTTTCTGACTCAACAAACGCAGAGGTCGAAGGATTTACTCCATCAGAAAAATCTGTTGGAGAAGCTTTGAAGAATGAGTTCATGAAAGCACAGGGGAGAATAATTATAGCTGCATTTGCATCTCATATTCATAGGCTGCAACAAATAGTAAATATTTCTCACGCCAACGGACGAAAGATAGCAATCGATGGTCGAAGTATGGTGAAAGTTTTCGAGATAGCATCAGAGCTTGGGTACTTAAAAGTTCCGAAGGATCTCATAGTTTCTCTCGAAGAAATAGATAAGATGAAAGAAGAGAAGGCTGTTGTACTTTGCACAGGAACTCAAGGTGAGCCACTTGCTGCACTTTCAAGAATAGCAAAGGGGATGCACAAGCATATAAAAGTAAAATCTGGTGATACAGTTATTATTTCTGCGACTCCTATACCTGGAAACGAGAGAGCGGTTTCGAGTAACATAAATCATCTCGTGAAACAAGATATAGAAGTTGTATTCAGAAAAGTTGCTGGGATTCATGTTTCAGGTCATGCCAGCAAAGAAGAACAAAAACTTATGCTGAATCTTATAAGACCCAAAAATTTTATGCCGATTCATGGAGAGTACAGAATGCTAAAGGCTCACATGGCTTCAGCTATGGAGACAGGTATCAGCAAAGATAATATTATTATAGCAACCAACGGTACAAAAGTTGAGGTATCAAAAACTAAAGTTCAGATAAATGGAAAAGTAAATACCGGAGTAACCTTGATAGACGGACTTGGTGTGGGGGACATTGGAAGTGCTGTAATAAAAGATAGACAACAATTATCACAGGACGGAGTTGTTATTATAGCTGTTACTCTTGACAAAGAATCAGGAAAAATGTTATCTGAGCCAGAAATAGTTACCAAAGGGTTTGCATATAACAAAGATTCAGAGGACATAATCAAAGATGTAATCGACTCAATAAAACAGCGACTAAAATCTTACGAAGAAAATAAGATAGGGGACATAGTCAACTTAAGAAACAGCTTGCGAGATATTGCTTCGAAGCAATTTTACGGAAAAATAAAAAGGAACCCAATAGTACTTGCAATGATAATGGAAGTATAAAGGAGTTAAGGAGAAAAAATAATGGAACTTACCAGTAAGCAAAGAGCTTTCTTAAGAAAAAAAGCACATAGTATTGACGCTGTTGTGAGAATTGGGAAGGAAGGGTTTTCCAAAGAAGTTGTTCAAAGTATTTTGGACGTGATAGAAAATAGAGAACTTATCAAGATAAAAATTTTGCAAAATAGTGAAGAAGAAAAAAGTGACGTTGCAACCAAAATAGCTGAAGCTACATCTGCTGAAGTAGCTGGATTAATTGGAAGGACAATAATTTTGTACAAAAAAAATGCAAATAAAGACACTGAGTTATTCAGTGAACTAAAAAATATTAGATGAGAGGGGAAATATGGAGTCAGGAATAATATTTGGCAACAGAATACTTGATGTGGTTTTTTTAGCCTGGGCTGTTGCACAGGGCTATAAAGTTATGGAGGAATTAATTACAACGAAAAAAGTTCGACTGAGTACTATATGGACAACTGGCGGAATGCCAAGCTCTCATACTTCGACGGTAACTTCTCTAGCAACATGTATTGCTGTAACAGCTGGATTCAAGAGCGTAGAATTTTCTATGGTGGCTATATTTGCTGGTGTAGTTATGTATGATGCTGCTGGGATAAGAAGAGCTGCTGGAAAACAGGCTGGGATAATAAACAAGATAGTGGAGAAAATAACTCAAAATCCTCATATCACTGGAATTCAAGAAGAGAAATTAAAGGAGCTTCTTGGTCATACACCTTTTGAAGTTTTGATAGGTGCGATATTAGGAATAATAATAGGGATAGTTTTTAGGGGATATTTAATTTAAGGCTAAAAATTCTGATAAAAAAATATAAGAGATAAAAAATTTGTAAAAATTTTTCTAGGAGTAATTTGTCATGGAATTAAAAGAAATGAATATTGAGCAATTAAGAGAGCGGGCAAGTGAAATCAGAAAACTTTTGATAAGTACCGTTAGCAAAAATGGAGGGCACCTTGCACCAAATTTAGGAATAGTGGAACTCACTATGATAATCCACAAAGTTTTTGATTCACCAAAAGACAAAATAATTTTTGATGTTGGGCACCAATCTTATGTCCATAAGATTTTGACTGGTAGAGAAGAAAATTTTTCAACTATCAGACAGAGAAATGGGCTCGGTCCATTTACTGACCCACACGAAAGTATTCATGACCATTTTATATCTGGTCACGGAGGGACAGGGCTTTCTGCTGCGTGTGGAATAGCAAAGGCTAATCCTGACTCAAAAGTTATTGTGATAATAGGAGATGCTTCAATTGCAAACGGTCACTCTCTTGAGGCTCTAAATAATATGAGTGAAGGTTCAAAAAATATTATTGTGGTGCTAAATGATAATGAGATGTCTATAGGAAAAAATGTTGGCTCTCTCTCAAATTTTTTGAGCAGCTTAATGGCGACAAGAATGTATTGGGTGCTTAGACGAAAAATTCGTGGAGCAGTGAATAGAGGGAGAGTTGGGAGAAAAGTAACTGGGATTTTAGAACGGGTTGAATACTCAACAAAACAATTTTTTGCCCCGCTGAGCATATTAGGACTTTTGGGGTTCAAATTTTATGGAGTAATAGACGGTCACAGCTTAGAAAATCTCCAAGAAGCTTTTGAACGGATAAAAGCTGAAGATGAAGGACCTTTTTTTGTTCATGTAAAAACCAAAAAAGGTAAAGGCTATTCTTTTGCTGAAGAAGATAGAGAAAAATTTCATGGCGTTGCTCCTTTCGATCAAGAAACAGGTGGAACAATATCGTCGAAAAAAAATAACGAAACTTACTCACAAGTTTTTGGACGTAAGCTTTGTGAGTTAGCAGAAAAAGATCAAAATATCATGACTATTTCTGCTGCAATGATAAAAGGTGTTGGCTTAGAAAATTTTGAGCAAAAATTTCCAGACAGGACAAAAGATGTTGGAATAGCAGAAGGACATGGGACAACTTATTCGGCTGGACTTGCCATCTCGGGTAAAAAACCTTATTTTGCAGTTTATGCAACTTTTATTCAGCGAGCATTTAGTCAGCTCATACATGACGTGTCACTCCAAAAACTTCCTGTGAAATTTATAATAGACCGAGCAGGAATAGCTGGAGAGGATGGAAAAACTCATCACGGACTTTATGATATAGGAATATTTTTGACTGTTCCTAATTTTTTTGTATTTGCACCTACTACAAAAAAAGAGCTTGAAGAAGTTCTAGATATTACAAAAAATATAAAAGATGAAGGCGTAGCAATAAGATATCCAAAAGAAACTGCTTGTGAAATAGAACTGCCAGAAAAATTTCAGATAGGAAAATGGCAAGAAGTTTGCAAAGGTGAAAAAGTTTTGATAATAGCAACCGGAAGTATGTTCCAAGAAATCATGAGCATAAAAGATCAGCTTAAATTTTTTGGAATAAACCCAACAATAGTAAGTGCAACCTCTATAAAGCCACTTGATGAAAGTTATATATCTAAGAATTTTTTGAGCTACGAAAAAGTTTTTGTTCTTGAAGAAGGTTATTGCGTAAATTCTTTTGGAAGTTCTATAGTAAATTATTTGAACGAAAAAAATATCAGTAAAAAAATTCACAAGATTTGTTTTGAGACAGGAACTATTCCACATGGAAGCAGAGATATTTTGATGAGAGAATTTGGCATGAGGGGAGAAAAACTTTTGGAGAGATTTAAATGAAAAAAAAATTAGATGAGCTACTTGTTGAACGAGAATTTTTTGATACAATCGAGAAAGCAAGGAGTTCAATCATGATGGGGAATATTGTAGTTAACGAGCAAAAAATAGAAAAACGTGGTACACTAATAGAAGTAAATGAAAATTTAAAGATAAGAATTAAGGGGGACACTTGTCCATATGTGAGCCGTGGTGGATACAAGTTGGAGAAGGCAATAAAAGTTTTCGGGCTAGATTTTATGGACAAAAAAGTTTTGGACATAGGAGCTTCCACTGGTGGATTTACAGATTGTGCTTTGAAGCAAGGTGCAAGATTTGTATATGCAGTAGATGTTGGAACAAATCAGCTAGATTATAATTTGAGGATAAATCAAAGAGTAAAATCTCTTGAAGGAAAGCACATAAAAGATTTGGAAGAGAAAGATTTGGACGGAGAAAAAATTGACATAATAGTTGCCGATGTATCATTCATATCTGTCACAAGAATTTTCGAGCATCTAAAAAAATTTTGTCAAGAAAATACAGAGCTCATGATTCTTATTAAGCCGCAGTTTGAAACAGACAAAGAATTTATCGACAAGGGCGGCATCGTAAAAAATATTGAAAAACATTACGAAGCAATCGAAAAAATAATACAAGTTGCATCATCTAACTTGTTTTATATAAACAGAATAGACTTATCACCTATAAAAGGAGTCAAAGGTAATGTGGAATATATTTCTTTGTTCAAATTAAATGGGAGAGACTCTCTTGATATGGGAGAAATTATAAAGACATTAGGAGGAAGTTATGTTTAAAAAGCTGAAGAGCAAAATAATTATAGTCGGAATTTTGGTAGGAATATTTGCTGCGTGTTTTGCGGCAACATCTAGTAGCCAAAAAAATGAGAAGGCACAAGTTGCTACTCAAAAGGAAGTAAATAATAATGGATTTCTTTCAAATATACGAGAGCTAAAAGAGATATCTGATATTATGGGAATTATTTTTGAGAATTATGTATCGACGAAAGAGGGGCAAGTTATCGACCGAAAAACTTTGTTGCAAGGAGCGATAAAGGGTATGGTAAGTTCGCTTGAAGATCCGTACACAAATTATTTTCCAACAACAAATTTGCAGGCATTTAAAGAAGATCTTAAGGGTCAATATGCTGGAGTTGGTATGGTCATTCAAAAAATACCAGAAGAATATTTGGTAGTTGTTTCACCTATAGATGGGACTCCTGCTTCACGTGCTGGGATAAAACCAAAAGATAAAATAATTTCTATTAATGGAGAAACTACGCTTGGAATAACATCAGAAGACAGTTCTAAAAAACTTAAAGGAAAAGCTGGGACAAAAGTTAAAATAGTTTTGTACCGTGAGTCTGACAAGTCCACAAAAGAAGTTGAACTAGTCCGAGAAGAAGTAAAGCTAAAATATGTTAAGGGAAAAATGCTTGAGAATAATATCGGATACATTAAGCTTACAGAATTTGGAGAAAATGTTTATCCAGATGTTGCGGTTGAGCTCGACAAATTAGTGGCACAAGGAATGAAGGGACTAGTTTTTGACTTGAGAAATAATCCCGGTGGAGCAATTGACCAAGCGGTAAAAATTACGTCAATGTTTGTTAAAGATGGGCGAGTAGTAAGCACGAAGGGTAAAAAATTTCCTGAGGAAATTGCTATGCGTACAGGAAAATATTACGGAGATTTTCCTCTAGTAATTTTGATTAACGGAGGAAGTGCGTCAGCTTCTGAGATAGTTTCTGGAGCAATAAAAGATTATAAGAGAGGAACTCTTGTTGGAGAGAAATCTTTCGGTAAGGGAAGTGTGCAGACAATTATAAACTTGCCTGATGGCGACGGAATAAAACTTACCATAGCTAAATATTATACACCAAAAGGTATTAGCATACATGGAATCGGAATTGAACCAGACGTAAAAGTTATCGAAGAAGATGCATACATGCTTTATGATGGAACGATTACAAATATAGATGAAGCAGCACAAAAGGCTAGTAAGACTGAACTCATCAAAGAAGTTAAAGGTGACGATAAGGCAAAAGAATTCCAAACAAAAGTTGACTATCAGTTGGATAAGGGGATAGAAATTATCTCTAGAAAACTTGGAATAAAATATACAGCAAAAGTTCCTCCAGTGAAGGCAACTGCTACGCCAAAAAAAGAGACACCAGTAAAAAAAGATAATACAAAAAAATAAATGTAAGATCAAAAACATGTTATAAATAAATATTAGAAAAAATACAACGTAAAAATATCAGGAGAAAAAATGTTATATGTTGTGGCAACACCGATAGGAAATTTGGAGGACATAACTTTTAGGGCAGTAAGAATACTTAAAGAAGTTGATTATGTTTTTTCAGAGGACACCCGAGTCACAAAAAAATTGCTCACTCATTTTGGATTAGACAAAATTATTTACCGGTATGATGAGCACAGCAAACATCATCAGATAGAAAATATTCTGGGATTGCTTCGTGATGGTAAAAGTGTTGCCTTGACAACAGACGCAGGGACTCCTTGCATATCTGATCCAGGTTTTGAACTTGTGGACAGAATTTTGAGTGAGGGGATAAAAGTTGTTCCAGTGCCTGGGGTAAGTGCTCTTACCTCTGCTCTTTCTGTTGCTGGAATTTCTTGTAGGAGACTTGCCTACGAGGGATTTCTTCCAAAGAAAAAAGGTAGGCAAACCTTGCTAAAAGAACTTTCAAAAGAAGAGAGAGCTATAGTAATTTTTGAGTCTCCAAACAGGATAGAGAAAACTTTACGTGACATTGAAACTTTTATGGGAGAAAGATTTGTTGTTGTGATAAGAGAGATTACGAAAATTTATGAAGAAATTATTCGAGGGACAACGACAGAGCTCATAGAAAAAATTTCTTCTAAGCCACTCAAGGGAGAAATCGTCCTCTTGATACGTGCGACAAAAAATTTTCAAGATAATATGAGTGAAGAAGAAAATTTTGAAGAAGATGAAATAGAAAATATAATCGAAGAAAAAAATAATGAGCAAGAAGAGAGAATGAAAAAAGAGAAAAAAACTATCCCTCTTAGCAAGTATGCGATGAAAAAAATTCGAGAAGAAGAGCAAGAATAAAATGATATAAAATATATAGAGAAGAAAATTTAGAGTAAAAAAATTCTAGTCTGGAGATAAAAAAATGTCAATGACAAAAATCAACTGGTATCCAGGGCATATGAAAAAAACTAAAGAGATGATTCAAGAAAATATGGAGCTAGTGGATGT
>JBOFDW010000199.1:0-4204 GCA_051647385.1 Fusobacteriaceae bacterium | reverse complement strand
CTCGTGTTGCGGGATTAGCTCAGTTGGTAGAGCGTCAGCCTTCCAAGCTGAATGTCGCGAGTTCGAACCTCGTTTCCCGCTCCATCGCGTCATTAGCTCAGTTGGTAGAGCACACGACTTTTAATCGTGTTGCCACAGGTTCAAATCCTGTATGACGCACCATTATTTTGCCCCGTTCGTCCAGTGGTTAGGACAACAGACTTTCACTTTGTAAACAGGGGTTCGACTCCCCTACGGGGTACCAAATTTTTTTCAGGTCGCTTAGCTCAGTGGGAGAGCTCCTGCCTTACAAGCAGGAGGTCATAGGTTCAAGTCCTATAGCGACCACCATGCCGCTTTAGCTCATCTGGTAGAGCAACTGACTTGTAATCAGTAGGTGATTGGTTCGACTCCGATAAGCGGCACCATTTTTTAATTTGCGAGGGTGGCGGAATTGGCAGACGCACCAGACTTAGGATCTGGCGTTTCGACGTAAGGGTTCAAGTCCCTTCTCTCGTACCATCCTTAGGTTTACGTATTTGGAAGTGTCATTATTATTGCTTTTTTTAGTTCTTCTAAATTTTGAAAATTTAAAAATCCATTCTAAGATTGATTTCTTGGAATGGATTTTTTTGTTTATATGCTATTTTAACTCTTAGATTATTGGAGAATAAAAATTTGTTCTAGATTATGGTGTTATGATATAAAAGGTGACAGATTTTATATCATAACACCAAAGCATGCCTGAACAATTTTTGTTTCATATTTGGCGTAACTTTGTCTTAAAAATATTCCTCCTAAATTAATAATAAATTATTCTCCAAAGATAATATACTATTATAATTAAAAGATGTCACGTTTATTTAGGTGCAAGATTTTTTTGAAATAATAAAAAGTTTTTCTACGAAAATTTTCTAGAAGTGAGACTTCAAACTTATTCTCTGAAATTTTTATAAACTTAAGAATTAATTTTTTCATACATTATGATATATATGAGATTTTTTTTGAGAAGAAAATAAGAAATCTACTATTAATCATTTTTTTGTGATCTGTAGCAATTAATTATATACTTAACAATATTTATTATACCATTGAAAATCATAGACACAACTTGAAACAAAAAACACTAGACATAATTTTATTTTTGTGATAGAATGACCCGTAAGCCTATTGATAATAGGGAGGGAAGACGTGTCAAAAAAGGATGTTATTGAACTAGAAGGAGTAATCGAAGAGGCTTTACCTAATGCAATGTTTTGGGTTAAGTTAGAAAACGGTCACAAAGTTCTAGGTCACATTTCAGGTAAAATGAGGATGAACTACATTAAAATTTTACCTGGAGACGAAGTAACTGTGCAAGTTTCACCCTATGATTTAAATAAGGGTAGAATTGTGTACAGAAAAAAAGGTTAGTATTATTGGCAGGAGGTAGAAATGAAAGTAAGAACATCAATCAAACCTATCTGTGACAAATGCAAAGTTATCAAAAGAAATGGGAAGATCAGAGTAATCTGTGACAACCCAAAGCACAAACAAGTGCAAGGATAACTTTATTTTTTGGCACAGATAAAACACAAGTGTAATAATTTTAAGTAAGGCATGAAAAAGATTAAACACTGTAAAGATATGTTAGACCGTAGGGTCATTACTGTTTGGCAGGCATATCGAGGAAAGTCACGTCAGTTATTATACTGACAATCATAAACCTAATTTAGCGTATAGCCAATATGCTAAATAAAAAAATTTGAAAGAGGAGGAATTAATTTGGCTAGAATTGCAGGAGTAGATATCCCAAGAAATAAAAGAGTAGAAATATCTCTTACTTATATTTTTGGAATAGGTAGACCGACTTCACAAAAAATACTTACGGAAGCTGGTGTGAACTTTGATACTAGAGTAAAAGATCTGAGTGAAGAAGAAGTAAACAAAATTAGAGCTAGCATCGAAGGCGTTAAAGTAGAAGGAGATTTAAGAAAAGATGTAAGACTTGCTATAAAACGTTTGATGGATATCAAATGTTATAGAGGGCTTCGTCACAAAATGAATTTACCTGTTAGAGGACAGAGAACAAAAACAAACGCTAGAACTAGAAAAGGTCCTAGAAAAGCTATCAAAAAATAAATTTCTAGAAAATAAGCAAGGAGGTATCTAAGTTGGCTAAGCCTAAAATAGCTAAAGTTAAAAAGAAAATCAAAAACATTCCACTTGGAATAGCACATATACATTCAAATTTTAACAATACAATAATTGCCATAACTGATATGGAAGGAAAAGTTATTGTTTGGAAATCTGGTGGAACTTCTGGATTCAAAGGAACAAAAAAAGGAACTCCATTTGCAGCACAAATTGCAGCTGAACAAGCAGCTAATGTTGCCATGGAAAACGGGATGAAAAAAATTGAAGTAAGAGTTAAAGGTCCAGGTTCTGGAAGAGAAGCATGTATAAGATCTATGCAAGCTGTGGGATTAGAGGTCGCAAAAATTACTGATGTAACTCCTCAAGCTCACAATGGATGTAGACCACCAAAAAGAAGAAGAGTGTAAAGGAGGAGTTGAGAAATGGCGCGAAACAGACAGCCAGTGCTAAAAAAATGTAGAGCACTTGGAATAGAGCCTATGATTTTAGGAGTAAACAAATCTTCTAACAGAGGATTTAGACCGAATGCAAATAAAAAACCTACAGAATATGCTATACAATTAAAAGAAAAACAAAAAGCGAAATTTATATATAATGTTATGGAAAAACAATTTAGAAAACTTTATGAAGAAGCTTCAAGAAGAGGAGAGGTTACTGGACTTACTCTAATTCAATATCTTGAAAGAAGACTTGAAAATGTCGTTTATAGACTTGGTTTTGCAAATACTAGACGTCAAGCTCGACAGATAGTTTCTCATGGGCACATCGCTGTTAACGGAAGAAAAGTTAACATCGCATCGTTCAGAGTAAAAGTCGGAGATGTGGTTTCTGTTATTGAAAATTCAAAAAACTTGGAACTTGTAAAAACTGCAGTGGATGCAACAAATGCACCAGCATGGCTAAGTTTAGATAAAGCAGCTTTTGCAGCAAAAGTTGTTCAGAATCCAACTAAAGACGATTTAGATTTTGATCTAAATGAAGCTTTAATAGTTGAATTCTATTCTAGATAATAATCCCTAATTGTAGGAGTTGATTCATTAGATGTTAAAGATAGAAAAGCATGCGAAGAGTTTTAATGTAAAACCAGTAGTGCAATCAAAATTCCACACTCAATATATTATCGAACCATTATATAGAGGGTATGGTCATACTGTAGGGAACGCTCTTAGAAGAGTTTTGCTTTCTTCAATTCCAGGTGCAGCCATCAAAGGAGTTAGGATAGATGGTGTGCTCAACGAATTTTCTGTAATGGATGGAGTTAAAGAAGCCGTTACAGATATAATTTTAAATATAAAAGAAATAGTTATCAAGACAGAAGAACCTGGAGACAGAAAGATGACTCTTTCTGTAAAAGGACCAAAAATTGTTACCGCTGCGGATATTATTCCAGAAGTAGGTTTGGAAATAGTAAATCCTGAGCAAATTATTTGTACAATTACAACTAAAAGAGAAATTGATATAGAATTTTTGGTTGGAACAGGTGAAGGATTTGTAGTATCTGAAGATATTGATACTGAAAAATGGGCAGTAGATTATTTGGCAGTTGATGCAATTTATACTCCAATAAAAAAGGTTTCATATAGCGTTCAAGATACAATGGTTGGTCGTATGACAGATTTTGATAAGTTGACGTTGGATCTTGAAACAAATGGAAGTATAGAATCAAACGACGCTCTGTCTTATGCAGTTGAACTTTTGAGTATTCATCTCTATCCTCTTCTTGATATTGGAAATAAACTTGAGCAGCTTAGAACTGAAGTTGAAGTTGAAGCAGAAGATGAACCTGATGATGATGAGCCAATAGAAAATACTGAAAAGATTGAAGAACTAGATTTGACTGTAAGATCTTTCAATTGTTTGAAAAAAGCTGGTATCGAAACAATTGGAGATATCGCAAAACTTTCTACTAACGAACTTACAAAAATAAAAAATCTTGGTAAGAAATCTTTTGATGAAATAGTAGAAAGAATGTTGGAACGTGGTTATGACTTGGCTGCCAACAATATAAAACATGAAAATAAAGAATAATATAGAAGGAGGCAGAATCAAAGATGAATCATAATAAATCATATAGAAAACTTGGAAGAAG
>JBOFDW010000198.1:0-6000 GCA_051647385.1 Fusobacteriaceae bacterium | reverse complement strand
TATTTATGGGATATCTTTGGTATAGAAAAAAGAAACAAATTAATTAATGAAAATTAATTAAAAAAAAAATAGGAATGGTGTAAAAGTGGAGTTAATAAAAGGCGTTAGAGGAACGAAAGACATTTTTGGAAAGGACGGGCTTAAATATAATTTTATCGCAAAATCTGTTGAAAAATTTTTTGATAATTATGGATTTGAAATGATAAAGACTCCGATTTTTGAAGAAACTTTACTTTTTAAAAGAGGCGTTGGAGAAGGAACGGATATAGTCGATAAAGAAATGTATACTTTCACAGATAGAGGCGACAGAAGTTTAACTTTGAGACCAGAAGGGACTGCTCCAGTTGTGCGTTCATACTTGGAAAATAAAATTTATGCTACGGAAGAAATTACGAGATATTATTATATGGGGCAAATGTTTAGATATGAAAGACCTCAGAGTGGACGACAAAGAGAATTTAATCAAATTGGAATAGAAGTTTTGGGAGAGTCATCACCAATTCTTGACGCAGAAGTTATTGCTATGAGTTATAAATTATTGGAAAAATTTAAGATAACAGACTTAGAAGTAAAAATAAATTGCGTTGGAGAAAAAGAAACAAGAATAAAATACAGAGAAAATTTATTGAAATTTTTAGAACCAATAAAAAATGAACTTTGTCCAGATTGTCAGAACAGAATGGGAACTAATCCGCTTAGAGTTTTGGATTGCAAAATTCCAAAGTGTAAAGAACTTACAGAAAAAGCTCCAAGCATAATTTCAGATCTTTCTGAGAATGAGCGAGAACATTTTGAAACTGTAAAAAAATATTTGGAAATTTTTGGAGTGAAATATATTGAAGATTCAAGACTTGTTAGAGGTCTTGATTATTATTCAAGTACAGTTTATGAAATTGTTACAAATAAACTTGGAGCACAGGGAACTGTTTTGGGTGGAGGTCGTTACGATAATCTTTTGAAACAACTTGGCGACAAAGAAATTCCTGCGTTTGGTTTTGCGGCTGGGGTGGAAAGAATAATGATGCTCATAGATGATGAGATAGTTCCAACTTCTAATCCGAAAGTATATATTGCATGGCTTGGAGATTCAACAAAAGAATTTGCAATGAAAGTTGCGGAAAAATTTAGAAATTTGGATATTAAGACTGCAATAGATTTTAAAGAAAAAAATCTTAAGTCTCATTTGAAAAAAGCAGAAAAACTTGAAGTAGAATATGTGATGATAGTTGGGGAAGATGAATTTGCAAAAGAAATATATATTCTAAAAGATTTTAAGAACCGTGAGCAATATGAACTTCCTCTGAAAGATATAGAAGATGTTCTTATTGACAAAGAGGATTAAGATAAATATATAAATAAAAAAAATAAAAATAAAATTATACAAAAGATTTCAAGGAGCGATAAAAAAATGAAGAACAATTATAGAACTCATAATCTTGGTGAGCTGAGAAAAGAAAATATTGGAGAAAAAGTTATCCTCTCTGGTTGGATTGATACCAAAAGAGATTTGGGGGGACTAACTTTTATCGATCTCAGAGATAGAGAAGGAATTACTCAAATTGTTTTTGATATTGATGTCGCAGATAAAAATATTGTTGAGCAATCACAAAAATTAAAAAATGAATCTGTTATAACTATTTCTGGAGAAGTAAGAGAACGTCACAGCAAAAATTCTAAAATGCCAACTGGTGATATAGAAATATTTGCAACAGAATTAAAAGTTTTGAACGAAAGCGAAGTTTTACCTTTCCAAGTAAATATGAGTGAAAACTTAAACGAAAATATTAGTTTGAAATATAGATATTTAGATTTCAGACGCCCACAAATGCTAAATAATATAAAAAAGCGTCACAGAATGATTATGACAATTAGAAATTATATGGACGAAAATGGATTTTTGGATATTGATACACCTCTTCTAACAAAATCTACACCTGGAGGAGCTAGGGATTTTTTAGTTCCTAGCAGAATTTATCTAGGAGAATTTTATGCGTTGCCACAGTCTCCACAAATTTTTAAGCAGTTACTTATGATTGGTGGAACAGATAAATATTTTCAGATTGCAAAATGTTTTAGAGACGAGGCTCTTCGAGCTGATAGACAACCAGAATTTACTCAGCTAGATGTAGAGATGTCTTTTGTTACCAAAGAAGATGTGATGAATATCATGGAAGGGCTTGCAAAAAAAGTTTTCAAAGATATTACAGGTCAAGAAGCAAATTATAAGTTTCCTGTAATAACTTTTGCAGAAGCAATGGAACGTTTCGGGTCAGATAAACCAGACATAAGATTTGGAGTTGAACTAAAAGATATAAGTCAAATTGCAGGTAATTCTGAATTTACAGTTTTTAAATCTTGCGTTGAAAATGGAGGAACAATAAAAGCTATTGTTGCTCCAAATGCTAACGAAAAATTTTCAAGAAAAATTTTGGATGAATATCAAGAATATGTTAAAACTTATTTTGGAGCAAAAGGGCTTGCTTATATAAAACTTACGCCAGAAGGAATAAGTTCTCCAATCTCAAAATTTTTTAAAGAAGATGAACTTAAAAATATTATAGAAAAATGTGAAGCCAAAACTGGTGACGTAATTTTAATTGTAGCTGATACAAAGAAAATTGTTTACGGAGCACTTGGAGCTCTTAGACAAAAAGTTGCGAAAGATTTAAAACTTATAGACGAAAATGAATTTAAATATCTGTGGGTAATAGATTTTCCGTTTTTTGAATTTTCTGAAGAAAGTGGAAAATATCAAGCTCAACATCACCCGTTCACTTCTGTAAAAACAGAAGACATGAATAATTTTATGAGCGACGAGATGGAAAATATTAGAACAGAAACTTATGACATGGTTTTAAATGGATTTGAAATTGGCGGAGGTTCTATAAGAATTTTTAATCCGAAAGTTCAAGAGCGAGTTTTTGCAAAACTTGGAATGACTCCAAAACAAGCAAAAGATAAATTTGGATTTTTCTTGGATGCTTTTAAATATGGAGCACCTCCACATGGAGGATTGGCTTTTGGAATAGATAGATGGCTCATGGTAATGTTGAGACAAGAATCTTTGCGTGATGTAATTCCTTTTCCAAAAACTACAAAGGGACAATGTCTTATGACTGAAGCACCTGGTGCAGTTGAGCAAGAACAACTAGAAGAATTAGGAATAAAACTAAAAACAAAATAAATAAAAATAAATAAAAAAAATTTTTTGCGATAAATAAAATAAATAATCTAAGTATGGGATATCCCAAAAAAAAACTTGAAAAAAATATTTAAAAGTGCTATATTATCAGTATAAAAGAATATCTGGCTTACTCGCTATTTCCACGAGGTTTTTGGCCTAACGTTGTCGAGGGGATCGGCGCTACCAATAAGAAAACAGGTTGGTCACGGAATTTTATAATTCACGGACTCTGTATCATGTTGGCAACTGATTACCATTTTATTGAAAATTGGCAACTCAAACCGCACTGGAGGCGGTAAGTCGGAGAACTGATTTTAAAGTGAGCACATATGCTCATTTTTTTTTAAGAAATAAATTTAGAAAAATAATTGGAGGCTCTGTCGTGGCAAAATTAATTAATATAGAAATTAGTGAAATTTTTGAAAATATCACAAAAAAATTATATGGAGAGTTGGCTCTTAAACAAGTTGAGATAGTTGAGGCAACGAACGAAAAATTTGGTGACTTTCAAACAAATTTTGCTATGATAAACTCAAAAATTATTGGAAAAAATCCTCGAGTGATAGCCGAAGAAATTATAAATAATTTAAAAGAAAATTCTGTGATAAAAAAATTGGAAATAGCAGGACCTGGATTTATAAATATTTTTTTGCTAGATAGTTATCTTGGAAATTATTTGAAAAAAATTTCTGAAGAAGGAGCAGATTTTTCATTTTTGAATAGAGATGGAGATATAGTAATAGATTATTCTTCGCCTAATATTGCAAAGAGAATGCACATTGGACATTTGCGTTCGACTATAATTGGAGACTCTGTAAAAAGAATTTATAATTATCTTGGATATCACACAATTTCTGATAATCATATTGGAGATTGGGGGACGCAGTTTGGGAAACTTATTATAGGATACAGAAAATGGCTTGATAAAAAATCTTATGCGGAAAATGCAATTGAAGAACTTGAAAGAGTTTATGTTGAATTTGCGAATCAAGCAGAAAAAAATCCTGAGTTGGAAGAGGAAGCAAGAACAGAACTGAAAAAACTTCAAGATGGAGATAAAGAAAATTATAGACTTTGGCAAGAATTTATAGAAGTTTCCATAAAAGAATATAATAAACTTTATAATAGAATGGGCGTAAAGTTCGACACATATTATGGAGAATCATTTTATCACAATATTATGCCAAAAGTTGTGGAAGAGCTTATGGAAAAAAATATTGCTGTTGTTGATGATGGTGCAAAAGTTGTATTTTTTCCTGAGGAAGAAAAATTAAATCCATGCTTGATACAAAAAAAAGACGGAGCATTTTTATATGCAACATCAGATATCGCCACTGTAAAATTTCGTATGGAAAATTACAAAGTAAATAAAATTGTATATTTTACAGATGAGAGACAGCAAGACCATTTCAAACAATTTTTTAGAATAACAGAAATGTTGGGCTGGAAAGTTGAGAAGCAACATAATTGGTTTGGAATAATGAGATTTGCAGACGGAGTTTTTTCTACAAGAAAAGGGAACATTATAAAATTAGAGGATCTTTTGGATGAGGGAAAAAGACGAGCTTACGAAGTTGTGAATGAAAAAAATCCAAATTTATTGGAAGAAGAGAAAGAAAATATAGCTGAGATAGTTGGGATTGGTGCGATAAAATACGCTGACTTATCACAAAACAGGCAGAGTACAATTGTTTTTGAGTGGGATAAAGTTTTAAACTTTGAAGGAAATACAGGACCTTACTTACAATATTCTTATGCGAGAATAAAATCAATTTTAAGAAAAGCGGAAGAAGCAGGAAAAAAATTAGACGAGAAATCTGAAATAATTTTTGAGAATGAGCTTGAGCGAATTTTGGCACATCAAGTAACTTTATTTAATAACTCAGTTTTAAAATCTATTGAAACATGGAGACCAAATTTAATTGCTGATTATCTTTTTGAACTGTCAAAAAAGTTTAACAGCTTTTATAATTCTTGCCCAATCTTGAATCAAGAAGACAAAACTTTATATTCGAGATTACTTTTATCAAAAATAGTTGCGGAAACAATAAAAATTGGGCTAGAATTATTGGGGATAAAAACTTTGGAGAGAATGTAAAAGATTAAAAATATTTTAAAAAATAAAATTTTTAGAAGAAGAAAAAAAATAAAAAATATAAAAGAGAAAAATAATTGAAAGAAATATTTTGGAGATGAATAAAAAATGAAGATTGAAAATTTGGTGATTGTTACAGGGATGAGTGGAGCAGGAAAAACTTCTTTTTTAAATTCTCTTGAAGACCTTGGATACTTAACGCTAAATAATATTCCAGCAAGTTTTTGTAGAATAATTTTTGAACAATATAATTTTTCACGGGAATATTCTGAACAATCTTTTAAAATTGCAATAGGAATTGGAGTTCGTTCTAAAGATGGTGTCGAAGAGTACAAAAATTTTTTAAAATTCATTGAGCAAAATTTCAAAAATTATGAGATAATATTTTTGGATGCAGCAGACGATATAATAATAAAAAGATACACGCTCACAAGACGAAAACATCCAATGGATTCTTATTCAATTTTGGAAGGAATAAAAAAAGAGCGAGAAATAATGAGCGAAGTCATGAATACTTCCACAAGAATTATTGACACATCGCATATTAATAATAAAATTTTGTTGGAAAAAATAAAACAGATTGAGCAAGAAAAAGGATCTGAATTTAAAGAATTAACAATTCATTTGCAATCTTTCGGATATAAATATGGAATGCCAATTGATTTAGATTTAGTTTTTGATTTAAGATTTTTAAGAAATCCATATTACGAGGCTGAACTTA
>JBOFDW010000197.1:0-2850 GCA_051647385.1 Fusobacteriaceae bacterium | reverse complement strand
ACATTTGACTGACCAGCCACATTTTTAGAATAAATATAATCGAGGGATTCCATAGTTCGAACTTCTTGCTCAATTTTTTTACTCACAAGATTTGCAACTTGCTCAGCAGTTGCACCTTCCCAGTTTGTAGTTATAATTGCAGTCTTAACTGTAAATCCTGGATCCTCAGCTTTTTCAGAAGCAAAAAATGCAAAGACTCCAAAGAAACAAACGAGACCAATTAGCAAATATGTGCTAACCTTATTTTTCATTGCAAATTCAGTCATTCCCATAATTACTCCCTCTCTCCAAGTTTAACTTTTTGACCTTCGAAAACAACAGCCGCTCCACTCGTGATTACCATATCTCCTTTTGTAACTCCAGAAGAAATTTGGACTCCCTCTGGGCTCGCAGTTCCAACAGTAACAGTTTGCTTTGCCACAACTCCAATGTCATCTTTCACTTGTGTAATTACGAAAACATATTTTTGCCCGTTCTCACTTTGCAAAACAGAATTTAGAGGAACAGTTTGCCCAAGAGCTCCACTAATTTTTAATTTTACGTTGGCAGTCATACCCGGTTTTATATTTTTGCTAGGATTAATAATTTTTGCCTTGACAGGATAAGCTCGTCCGTAAGCATTTGAAACTGAACCAATATTTGAAATTTGTCCTTGCAAAGTTTCGTTGGTAGAATTTATTACTATCTGAACTTGGTCTTTAAGTTTGACAGAATTTATTAAAATATCTGAAACACTAAAAGTTACCTCAAGACCTCCAAGCTCATTCAAAACATAAATTGGTTGCCCTGCGTTCACTGTCTCATTAACTTCTGCACGAACTTCAGCTATCTCACCAGCATTTGTTGCACGAAGTTCTGTATAGTCAAGCTGTTTTTTTGTGGCTGCAAGTTCAGCCTCTTTAGTTTTATATTCTGCCAATGAATTTTCATATTCAGCTTTTGAAATACTATTTTCCAAATATAAACTTCTGTCACGCTCGAAGGCAGATTTTGCTTTTGAGTAAAAAGCTTTCACTCGGTTATATTCTATTTGATAATCTGTTGGGTCAAGAGTGGCAAGTATTTGCCCCTTCTTAACTTTTTCTCCCAAGTCAGCAATTCTTTTTTTCAAAGTTCCAGAAACTCTGAAGCTAATTTCTGTCAAAACTTCTGGGACGATTGTGGCAGAAAATTCTCGCTCTTGAACCATAGTTTCATCTTCAATCATTTTATAATTTACAGGTCTAACCGCCAAGTCTAATTTTTGGTCTTCTTTTTTTCCACAGCCAAAAACAAATAAAGAAATAAATAATACGGCAAATATTCTCCTCATGTTTTCCTCCTAAAAATTTTTATTTTTAATTTTCTCTCTCGAATTTTTTTTTGAAATTTTTATCTTTTATTTTTTTTATTTAAAATTTATCTTTTTATGAGAGACTCTATTTCTGTCTTAACTTTTTTCTTTGTTGCCTCGTCATCACTTAAGAAAATATATTGACCATAGGCTTTCTCAACAGAAATCAAAGAGTTGAAAAATAAATAGTTCGCCATAACATTACTCATCTGAGAAGACAGAAAAGAATTTTTCGCCTCCAACAAATTCATCACGTCAATACTTCCAACTTTATATTGTCTAACTATTATGTCCAAATATTTTTTTGATGACTGAGTTGCATTTTTAGTTGTCATGATTTGGTTAAACGCACCAAGAGTCATATTAAGTCCGATGCTCATTTCTTTTTCGACTTCATTTTTTATTTCATCTCTCTCAAGAGTTACTGCTTCTCTTTCAGCCTTCAAAGATTTTTGCTTGTTGTGAATTTCTCCACTTTTGAAAAGAGGAAGCTCAAGAGCAATCCCAGCGTTCCAATAATTTACTGTGTCACGACCAGAATCTTTTCCCCAAGAATTTATATCATCGTAATTATATTTTCCGTAGCCTTTTATCTCTGGTATAAATCTTGAATACATAACCGACTTGTACTGGCTATCCAAATCCAAAATTCTATTTTCAGCTATTCTTAAATTATTAGAATTTTTAAAAGCGTTATCCACAAAATAACTTTTGATTCTTTCTTTTGACTCCAAATTAAAATTCATCGCTCGCATTGTTACATCAGCGACTTCAAATTTCTTGATTATATTATCAAAAGTTTCATAGCTATGTGGAGTGTCTGGCTTCAAGTTTAAAATTTTGTTTAATTTTATCTCGCTGTTTTTAAGTTCTGTCTCTGCAGAAATAAGTGCAGTGTCTGCATTGGCAAGAGCAGCTTCAAGTCTGTAAACATTTTGTGCACCAACACTTCCCACTTTATATTTGGTCTTGCTAATTTGTAAAAAATCTTGTAACATTAAATAATTACTCTTTTCTATCTCAAGGCTCGCTTGTTTTTGTAAAACATCAAGATAAGAATTTGTTATTTCTTGACGGAGCAAATCTGTTTGCTCTTTAAATCCGAGCCGAGCGTTTTCGTAGAGAATTTTTTGAGTAAATATTTGTGCGTTCAAATCTGTATTGAAAATTACTTGGCTGATTTGAATTCCACCTGTCACAGAATTTTCATCGTTGGTCATGGGTGTAACAGCATTTTCCTGCAAATAATTATAGCCCAAAGTTCCTGACACTTGCGGAAATCTTTTCCCGAAGTCTGACATATATCTATAATTTGCACTAAGCTCACGATTAAAAGTTGCTCTAAGCTTTGGGTTATTATCTATTCCAAATCTTACAGCAGTTTCAAGTTGGAGCAGTGGCGAATTTTTTTCCTTGATGGAAATTACTTTTATAAAATTTGATAAAAAAGTTTTTGATGGCGTGATATTTATTTTGTTGGCAACTTCCAAGTTAAAAAATCTGTTCTCAGAAACTTT
>JBOFDW010000196.1:0-26961 GCA_051647385.1 Fusobacteriaceae bacterium | reverse complement strand
TTTCGTCTCGCTTAATTCCATAGTCCGACATTTTCAAATTATCCACGCCACATTTTTTCTGTAAATCTTTTAACGCATAAACAAAAGCCAAATGTTTTTCAGATTCTTTTAAAGTTTCAACAGGATATCCCATCGCCTTCGCCATGGCAAACATTTTCTCAGGAACTTTTGACGAGAAAAAATTATAATAAGATTCAGAAACCATAATTAATCCTGCACCGTGAGGCAACTTTGGATAATAAGCAGAAAGCGCGTGCTCCATACTGTGCTCAGAAATACAGCTTGAAGTTGACTCAACCATTCCAGACAAAGTATTTGCCAGTGCAACATTTGAACGAGCTTCTAAATTATTCGGCTCAGCCACAGCTATGGGCAAATATTTTGCTATAAGTTCAATACTTTTCAGTGCATAAATATCGCTGATGGGTGTAGAAATATTTGCAATGAAACCTTCCGTCGAATGAAAAAAAGCATCGAAGCCTTGATAAGCCGTCAAATCTTTTGGAACTGTGAGCATGAGCTCTGGGTCAACGATGGAAAAAACTGGGAAAGTTTCGTCCGTTCCAAAACCAATTTTTTCGTTGGTGTCCTCTTTCGTAATTACCGTCCAAGGGTCAGCCTCAGTTCCAGTTCCAGCCGTGGTTGTAATTGCAATTATTGGCAACGGTTTATTTTTTACAGGCATTCCTTTTCCAGTTCCGCCGTGAATATAATCCCAATAATCTCCAGAATTTGTCGCCATGATTGCAATCGCTTTTGAAGAATCTATCGGGCTTCCGCCTCCAAGTCCAATTACAAAATCGCAATTTTCTTTTTTCGCAAGAGCTGCTGCTTCCATCACATGATTTTTTGTCGGGTTCGCCACGACTTTATCAAAAATTGTTGCGTCACAATTATTTTGTTTCAAAAGAGAAATAACTTTGTCAAGCGTTCCATATTTTCTGATGGAAGTTCCACCAGTCATAACTATCAACGCTTTTTTTCCAGGCAATTTTTCTTTGCCCAAAATATTTAATTGCCCAGCACCAAAAAATATTTTCGTTGGGATATAATAATCAAATTTCATAAAAACCTCCGTATGTTTATTTTTATCTCTAGAATATATTATATCACAAAATATCTTCTCTCGTAATTTCTTTTGTGTCGCCAATTTTAAGTTCGCCCAAATTTAATTTTCCAAACCGAATCCGTTTTAGATAAGTAACTTTATTTGCAACCGCCCCCAACATTTTTTTTACCTGATGATATTTTCCCTCTTGAATTGTTAGGAGCAAAGATTTTTCCGACAAAAGTTTTGCAACCGCTGGGAGGCATTTATAATTGTCAATCACGATTTCATTCTCAAGGGCAAAAATATTTTCAGAATTTATCGGACGCGCGACCTCCACATAATATTCCTTGCTGATTTCTTTGTCGGGATAAGTCAGCTCATAATTCAAGTCGCCGTCGTTTGTGAAAATGAGAACGCCCTCCGTGTCTTTGTCCAGACGCCCAACTGGAGCTAGCCCGTTTTTATTTATCCACGTTGGCAAAATATCCGCCACAGTTTTTTTGTCGTTGACAGGGTTTGACATTGCCGTCAAATATCCTGCTGGTTTATTCATCACAAAATATTTAAAAATTTTCTGCGATAAAATTTCGTCTCGAAAAGTTACGATGTCTTTTTGTTCGTCGATGTCTGTCCCAATATTTAGTTCGATTTTTCCGTTGACTTTTATTTCCCCATCAAAAATAATTTTCTTCAATTTTTTTCGGCTCATGATTCCGGAGTTCACCAAATATTTTTCCAGTCGCATTTTTTTCCTCACAATTTTTTTCGCCCAAAATATTAATTATAAAAACTTTTTCCTAAAACTTTTGCGATGCCTTCAACGCTTTTCATAAGTGCATCAAACTTTGAAGGTTTTAAAGATTGCGGTCCATCAGAAAAAGCTTTCTCAGGTTCATGATGAACTTCTATCATAAGTCCGTGAGCTCCAACTGCAACAGAAGCATTCGCCATATCTTGAACCATCCACCATTTTCCTGTCCCATGTGAAGGGTCAACAATTATTGGCAAATGAGTTTTCATTTTTAAAACTGGAACAGCATTCAAATCCAAAACGTTTCTGTAAGCCGTCTCATAAGTTCTGATTCCTCTTTCACACAAAACAATATTTGAATTTCCACCAGCCATAATATATTCTGCCGACATTAACCATTCTTCTATTGTAGCTGACATCCCTCTTTTTAAAAGCACAGGAATTTTTGTTTTCCCAACTTCTTTTAGCAAATCAAAGTTTTGCATATTTCTTGCTCCGATCTGAATCATATCAAGATGTGGACCAAATTCATGAAGTTGCTCGATAGACATTATTTCACAAACGGTTGGCAAACCTGTCATCTCTTTTGCCATCTTCATAAGTTCAACTCCTTTGAGTCCCATTCCTTGAAAAGCGTATGGAGACGTTCTTGGTTTTACAACTCCGCCACGCAACATTGTTGCTCCAAGTTTTTTTACTTCACGAGCTATCTCCATAATTTGCTGCTCATTTTCTACTGCACAAGGTCCAGCCATCATTACCAAATTATTTCCACCAATTTTTATGTCGCCAACTTGCACGATTGTATCTTCTGGATGAAAATGTCGGCTCACTCTTTTATACGGTTCTTGAATTCTTTGCACTTCGATTACGTGCTTGTGAGATTCCACTTGCTCGTGATCAATTTTGCTCGTATCTCCAACCAATCCCAAAATACTATATTCATTTCCAATCGTTGGATGTACATCAACTCCAAAATCATTTTTAATTTTTTCAATAACTTCCTTTAATTGTTCCTCTGTCAAACCACCGCTTACTTTTACTATCATACCCATGTTCTCCTCTCACTTTTTTAATTTTGTTTAATTTTTTTTAATTTCTAAATAAAAAATTTTTTATAAAAAAAGCTCACTGGGATTTTTCCAGTGAGCTAATTATTCACTCTCTATCAAATCCACATTTGCTTTCTTGTTGCTAGCACAAAATGGATTCGTATAATTCAGGAGAATTAATACCAACCCATGCCGCTAAAGTAAAAGTAATATGCAGATTTTTTTATTCCGTTACTAATTAGCATTGAGTCCCTCCTAAATTCAAAATTTTATTTGTAAAAATAATATAACATATATTTTTTATTAATGCAAGAAAAAATTTCAGATTTATTTAATCACAAAATTTTTATTTGTTAAATATAAACTCGCTCCACTCTATTTGAAAGTCCAGTCAAATATTCATACGTAAATACTCCAGCCTCTTTAAATATTTCAAACATATTTTCTCGTGATATAACTTCAACAGTCATTCCAACTTTTACTTTGCCGCAAATTTTTTCATCTATAATAATCATCGTGGAATCCATGCAAATATTTCCAACTATTTTACATGGCACACCCAGCACATCCATCTTACCAATATTTGAAAAATTTCTTGGCAGTCCGTCTCCATATCCAATTGCTATTGTTGCAACTAAGTCGCCTTTTTTTGCCAATCCTTTTTTTCCATAAGAAATAAAAGTATCAGCTTCAAGTTTTTTCAAGTAAATTATTTTTGATTTTAAAATAGACACTGGAAGAATATTTGGATAATTAATATAACCGTAAAGAATTATCCCCGGTCGAACAAGATTTGTATTGCAAAGAGAATTAAATCTCAAAATCCCATCGCTATTTTGTGAGTGAATATATTTTATATCTAGTAGTTTTTCAAAAGGATCAAACTTTTTTATTTGTGATTTTGTAAATTCATCTTCGGCTGAAATATCCGCACTGGAAAAATGTGTGAACACTCCAACGATGGAAACTTTTTTTAGTTGAGATTTATTTTTTATAAAATCAATAATTTTATTATCTGGCATAAAACCAATACGACCCATCCCAGTATCAATTTTTATTTGAACTTTAGGATTTTTGAAATTATTTTTTTCGATAAAATCTAAATCTTCATAACTAGAAATAGTAAGTTGAATGTCATTATCAAAAGCTATTTCATATTCGTCTCGCAAGATTAGACCGAGAATTAAAATTTCAGATTTTATTCCTGCCTTCCTAAGAACAATTGCTTCTTGCAGACAAGCCACTCCCAAAATTTTTACTCCGTAAGAAATAAGTTGGTTCGCAACTTCAACTATTCCGCTTCCGTATGCATTGCTCTTCACTACTCCAAGTATTTCTTTTTTTCCTACAAGATTTTTAACAACCTCGTAATTATTTTTTAGGGCTTTGAAATCAACTTCCAACCACGACCGCACTTAAATTTTCCTCCTCACAAATAATTGAAACTTTAATTTTTATTTTTTGCTTTTATTTTTTCTTCCCCATACTCCAGATGTGTTTGGAATTCCTAATGCCTCAGGATCAAAATCATCGTCGTCACATCTTCCTTCTTTCATTCTTTGCTTGTAATCTTTCAAACAAATAAGAGCTGGTTTGTACATTAGCAAAATTCCAACAATATTTACCCAAGCCATTATTCCTACTCCAATATCTCCAAGAGTCCAAGCAAATCCTCCTGTAGTTATTGTACCATAAAAAGTTACAGCAAGGAAGATAGCTTTGTGAATAAATTGTATTGGCTTAAATCTTCCGAAAGAAAAATAAACTAGCGAAGAATCTCCTTGCCAAAAATATGCGAGAATAGTTGTGAAGGCAAAAAATAACATTGCAATTGCAACTATATATCCACCAGTTCCAGGAATTGTTTCACTAATAGCAATGGAAGTATTTAGTGGTCCAACATTGTCAGCCAACATTTCTGCCGTTGCACCGTGACCTTCAAAAATAATATTTTTTGCTCCGTCAAAAACTTTATACGCACCTGTTAATAATATCATCAGAGCAGTTGCCGTACAAATAAATATCGAATCAATATATATTGAAAAAGATTGTACAAGTCCTTGTTTTACAGGATGAGTTACCTCAGCAGCAGCCGCAGAAAGTGGACCAGTACCTTGACCAGCTTCATTGGAATAAACTCCACGTTTAACTCCCCACGCAATTGCAGAACCGAGCATTGCTCCGAAGGCAGCTTCTCCACCAAAAGCAGATTTAAAAATTAAAGCAAAGGCAGGAATTATTTGTGAATAATTTAAAATTAAAATTATTATTGCCACCAAAATATAAACTATTGCCATGAAAGGAACTACAACTCCGGCAAAATTTCCGATTCTTTTTACTCCACCAAAAATTATAAGTGCAAGAACTATTATAATAATTATACCTGTTCCCCAAGTTGGTAACTCGAAAGCATTTTTCATAGCTGAAGCTATTGCGTTGGCTTGAACTCCCGGTGCAAAAATTCCTGCTGCTAAAAGTGTTGCAACAGAAAAAAGTGAACCGTACCATTTTTTTCCGCCAAAAAGTCCACGTGAAAAATAATATTGAGGACCGCCTCTATATCCACCTTCAATTTTTTCTTTGTATAATTGTCCAAGTGTCGACTCAATAAAAGAAGACGCTGCTCCGAGAATTGCAATTACCCATAACCAAAAAATAGAACCAGGACCACCAAAAGCAATTGCAGTTGCAACACCGGCAATATTTCCCGTTCCAACTCTTCCGCTTACAGCCATACAAAGTGCATTAAAAGATGAAACACCTTCTTTGGAATCTTTGGATTCAAACATTAACTTTACCATTTCTTTTAACATAGTCACCTGTGTAAATCTTGTAACTATTGTAAAAAAAAGTCCAGCCGCCAAACATAAATAAACTAAATAATTTGACCAGACAAGGTCGCTAATCGCCGTAAAAAAAGCCTCCATAATTGTACCTCCTAATATATATTATAAATTTGGTTCGGTATAAACTAAATATAAATATCTATCTACAACCTCCACCAACTTATTATTAAATTTTGAGCTCTTGAAACAATTTTTAAAATGAAAATTTATTTTCTATCCACAATTAGGAAAGCTACGTGAAACTTTTCACGAAATAAAAAATTGTTTTTTTAACTAACATTATATCACATGAAATTTATTTTGCAAATAAAAAGAGGCAAAAACTTTTCGCCTCAAATTTTCAAATCTTTTTAATTTATATTTTTTGATTTTAAATTTTATTTCTTATTTCTATCATTATATTTTTTTACAGCTTTATTTATTTTTGTCACATAATTTTCGTCAGAGGCATATTTTTTTAATCGATGAATATCGTATCCGCCACCATAATGTTTTTTCATAATATCGGCGTAATGTAAAAAACAATCTTCAAGTGAATCGTAAGTTGCAACTTGTGCTCCGCTTTTTAATTTTACGTATTCATTTTTTTTAATTTTGTTTTGAGTTGCTCGGAGACCATAAAAATTATTATACTCTTTTGAGATTCGAGATTTTCCACAGCTAGATTCCAACTGAAACATTACAACAGCAGTGGCAGGGTTCACACCGTTTTCTATTGCCAACTTTTCGATTCTTTTTGTGTATGTATCGCACGTCTTTGATAATAAGGTAAAATTAATCGCAACAAATAATAACAGAAGTTTTATTATCTTCAATCTTATCTCCCTTAAAATTTGATAATATATTTGTATTTAAAATATTATAACCTATTTATTTATATTTTGCAAAAAATTTCTTAAATAAAAAATCCCACCTCTAAAAAAATATTTTTCAGAGATGGGAAATATTTACTTCTTATAAAATTCCTTCGTCAAATTTCTATCTTCCTGAGAAATTCCAAATTTAGTATCGTTCATGTCGTTCTTATTAACATACATTTGGTTCAAGTCCAACATTGTGATGAACATTTTTTTTTGGTCGTTGAGGCTGAGCTTCAAAAATTTATCTTCAGTGATGACTTCTTCTTTGAATTCTTTTATTTTCAAATTATAGTTCAAAAAATATTTTTCGTAGAGTTCATCGAAGAGAGAAATTAATTCTTTGAAAGAATTGCAGTCAGAAATTTTTTCTTTGGCAAGTTCGTTGTGCTTGGCAAGTTCAAAATAAATAAATTCGCCGCCACCTTTCCAGTTAAGAGCTTTAGATATTCCGCTAGGTTCTCCAGCAATAACATTTTTCATTCTTTCAACAGCAATATTTTCTACATAATCCATCTGCTCTAGTCCAATATATTGTCGATTCATTTTGTGAGCCACTGCTGAAGTTGTTCCACTTCCTAAATGATAATCTAAAATAATATCATTATCAAAAGTTGTAAGATCAATTAATCGATGAATTAAAAATTCTGGTTTTTTTGCAGTTGGAAATTTTACTCCACCTTCATTTTGAGTATTTTGAAAATCAACATCATCCCAAAAATCACACACAAGAAGTCCAAGGTCATTTTGAAATCTTTGATTAGAATAAACTTTTTTTATTCCTCTTGATAATCTTGTAACTACTTGTCCGTTATAAAATAATTCTACACTTTCGTCATTATCATATTTCAAAATATAAATTTTATCTTTTTGTTTTCTTGAAGCTTTATCAGCTTCGATATTTTTATGCGACTGCAAACGAACTATCGAATTTGAATTTTCCAAATAAAATTTTCTAAAAGTTTCATTAGACAAAGATAGTTCTTCTACTTTTTGACCAGATTTTAAAATTCCTGCTTCAACAAGTTTGTCAGATAAGCTTAATAATTTATATCCATTTTTTTCGTTTCCATCAAGCCATAAATTATAATGGGAATCCCAGTATTTTCTTTTTGTATATTGCGGATTTAATTTTAATGTCATTCCACCATTTTTATAAAAAAGTATAGAATCTTTTTGTTTTATAAGTGAAATTTCTTTATGTGCTGTTTTTACTCCACTAGGTGTTGAAGATTTTATCGCAATTGTTGAAATAAAATTATATTTTCCAAAAATGTCATCCATTAAAACTTTTAAATAATGCAATTCTATATCATCACACTGAACAAAAATAACTCCGTCCTCTCTTAATAATTCTCTGGCAATCTCCAATCTATTTTTCATAAAAGTTAGCCAAGTGGAATGATTAAAATTATCGTTGTAGGCAAAACTATCGTTGCCAGTATTATACGGCGGGTCAATATATATCAATTTTATTTTGCCTTGAAACTCCGACTTCAAACTGTGAAGTGCCAGCAAATTATTCCCCTTGATTATAAAATTTTCTCGAATGACTCCGCTCTCATCTCTTTTCAACCCGCCAACTTTTTTCTCGCCGTCCTTCGTGTATCGTTTCCAATTCACAAAAGTTTTTTCATCAAGTAGCCGATCAATTTCGTCCTTCGCCAAAATCTCATTGAAAAAAATTTCCTTCCTTTTACTTTTCTGCTCTTTGTACCCAGAAATTTTTGTAATTTTATTTCCTTTGGTGTCAACATTAACTTCTTCTTTTGCAATTATATATCCGTCAAGCTCGCTTTTATTTTCTTCTGCAACTTCAAGCTCCACCGACTCATAATATTTTTCTGTGCCTTCTTCCGAACTTTGCCCGCCTTCTAAAATACAATCTTTGAACGGAAAATTTAAAACTACATCGTCGCAATCTTTGAAAAACTTTTTCCCATCAGAAAGTCCAATCCGATTTTTATATTCTGTGTAACTGTTGGCGAGAGGTTTATGTTCATCCATGAAAAATCTAAAATCTTCATACTTGAAAACAAAAGCATTTCCAACTTTCACGAAAAATTTTTCTTTGATTTGTTCGTCGCTTAAAAATAGAGAAATAATTTTCTCGTCATATTTTTGCACCAAGTCCAAAAGTTTTGTCTCGTTTATTTCTTCTTGCTCGTCCCAAACTCTCGGCTCGCCTTTCAGAATATTTTCGATGTGCTCCTTAAAAATTTTCTTCTCCAATTTTTTATTCTCCTTTTTTTTTGGTGGGGTTTGAAAAAATACTAGCTTTTTTCAAAATTCGTGGTATAATAACTTATCGACTGGACAGGATAAAACAAACCAATTTATTTGGTGTTGCTATTCCTGTCTCTTTTTTTTATTCTATTTTTATTTTTTCAAACTTATTATTCACACTATTTCCAAACTTATAAATTTCAAATCTCATAATCCAACCCCACAAATTTAAGTCTTTTATTTTAACACCTATATTTTCTTGTTGTGAATATTTATAAATAAAATTTATTGCATTTTTTCTTACTGATAATTTTCCAACTCTATCACCTTTATCTAAAAATGTAACCAAACTTTCTTTGTGACATATTGCATTTCTCAAAATATGAACTGTATTTAAAGCTGTGAAATTTTTACCAATATAAAATTTGTTTGTTCTAACAAAATTTTTAAACTCGTCATAAACTTTTATGTTTTTACCAGAATTTTTATATTCAAGATTTAATATTCTGACAAGCTGACCGAAACTTAATATTTTTACTAGCAAATGATAATCATTTTTCCAATCTTTATGATTCGGAGAAAATTTTTCTATACTTCTCTTCCATTCTTTCTCTAATTCATTTTTTATTTCGGTACTATAATTAACAAGATAATTTTTACCAGTAGATTCATCAAATTCTTTTTTATATAAATTATCCAAAAAAACTTCAAAAGTTATTTTTTCATTATCTAAAAAATTCAAAAGAAAAATGGTGAAGTGGACTTTTAATTCTGTCTCGTATTCCAAAACACTCTCCCTAATTTTTGACTCAAATTTTAAGAGCTCAGAATATTTTTCTCTTAAAACAGAAAATTTTGTGCTGTGACTATATGTATGACCTATTTTATTTCCATGTTGATCGTAATCACATCCTGAAGCATATAAATATTTTAGAGATGTGATATTTAAATAATTATATTTTGTGAGAAATTGTTTTGCGGTTTCTTCTTCATTAATATTTTCAAAAACAATATTTTTTTCAGTTTTCATTTTATTAATTTGCTGTTCTAATGTTAATATTTTTTTTGGCACTTGAAGCCTCCATGAAAACTTTTATTTTTTATACAACTTTTCAAAATTTATAACTTTCATAATTATACTTACAAAAAACTTTTCTCTAATTTATTTATTTCGTTGTCAAGTTTTGTTTTATACTCAGTAAGTTTTTCATACAAATTTTCTGGAGAGATTTTTGTATTTTTATAGAAAATTGCATGCAATTCAAAAATATCAGTTATTTGCCTATATATTGTATTTCTTATTTTTACTAGTACTCCAAATCTTTTTTCGGCTTCTTCTCTTAGTTCTGGACTTTTTACCAATTCAGTTTTTTCATCTTCTATTTTTAATTCATATTGTATGTTGTGCATAACAATAAACAAATAATAAACTAGACGATATTCTAAAAGTTTTTCGCCTTTCTCTATTCTAGAAAAAAGTTTTTTATTATTAGAAATTATAAGACTTCTAAGTTCAGCATCGGCAGGTGTATAACATTTGAGCGAGTTTATTTCTTCTCTCACTTTGTCAATATCTAACTCATTATTCTTTATATTATCAAGTTTTGCATTATAAGAATTTAAAAACAATGGTTCGTAAATTTCTAAATTAAAATTATAAATATTTATATTTAGGTCTGAAATTATATCTATAAGATTTTTAAAAGAAGTGTTAGAAAATTTTTTGGATATCTCAAGTAATTTTTCAAAGTTTTCGAAATATTCTTCACCTTTTTCCTTCATGTATTTTATTTTTTCTTGTAAAGATTTTAACGATCTTTCCAAATATATAAACTCTTCTAATTTTTTGTGATACAGTTTTTGTTTTTCTTGAAATCTCATTTCATTTGACAAATAAAACTCTATCTTAAAATATTCCAAAACTAAATTCTTTTTATTTATCATAATGACGAAGGTAAACATTTTTTTTATTTCCTCAATAGGAAACTTCATCAAATTTTCTTCAATGCTTCCACTAATGGTTTTTAAAATTCCTAATAATTCTTCGTCTCCACTTTTTTTCATCTGCCACCAAATTCCAACAAGAGCAATCACACCACCTGCATATCCGCCAATAAAAGCCATCCAATTTCCATGTCCACCAATATTAAGTTTGTAGTCCAAAAAATAAGTAAGTTTAATATTTACAATTATTGCTATAGAAATAGGTAACATAGAAATTAAAAACCACATCACTTTTATTTTCTTTTCTCTAAAAAAATATACTAGCCACAAAAAAACTTCGATTAAAGATAATGTTATTCCAAAAGGAAATTTCTTTAAAATAAAACTAGTAATTACTGCTAATCCTGTTATTGCAAACCACAAAAACGCAGTTTTATTTGAATTTTTATCTTTCTTTAATTTTAAAATTATAATTATAAAAACAAATAGTGAAAGTAAAATAATTATTAATTCTATATTATTTATAATGACAGCTGACATCAAACTTCCCCTTCAAACTTTTATTTTTTATACAACTTCTCGAACTCCGTCTTAAATTTTTCTGTCTTACTGCTCGTATAAAATGGAAGTCCAATTAAAATATATTGTTCAGTCTCATGCTTATAAATTTTCTTGTTTTGATATCTCTCAGTAATTTCAAGCATAAATTTTTCTTTCCAATCGTCTTGCTTTTCTAAATGCTCACCTTTTGGCTCAATAAAAATTTGATAATAAGTTCTAGTTCCACTCACATCTCCATCTTGTAAAAACATTAAAAAGTCTGGTTGAAATCCTCTTCCTTGCTCAAAGTCAAAAATTTTAAAAATCTCTTCGTTACGCAAAACAAAAACTTTGTCATATTTTTCTTGAAAATATTTCACAGTGTGAGAAATATATTCCATTGCGTCTCGCTCTTCAGAAGTTCCGACGAAAGAATCCAAAACATACCAGTCCTCTCGCATTAATTTTTCTTCAAGCTGACGAGATTTTTCTTTGTCTTTTTCGCTGACAACTTTAAATTTTGTCTCTCCAAATAATTCTTCAAATGTATAATATTTTTTAAAGTCACCG
The DNA here is from genome assembly GCA_051647385.1 of Fusobacteriaceae bacterium. Taxonomy (GTDB): domain Bacteria; phylum Fusobacteriota; class Fusobacteriia; order Fusobacteriales; family Fusobacteriaceae; genus JAGNZR01. Next base: position 15,124 of record JBOFDW010000196.1, on the reverse strand, counting down.
CCGACTTCTTCGCTATAACCTTTTTCTAGCTCAGTCATAAGATCAGTGAAAAATTTGATTAATATATCAAGTTTTTGTTTGTTGGAAAGTTTTTCAAAATCATAGTACGCCGAAATTATTGTTATTTTAAAATCTCCAAAAAATTCTTCTTTTTTCAAATCATCAAAAGATTTTATACCAAGTCGCTTGCTAAGTTTTTCAAATCCAAAAAGTTCTGGCTCAGAATTTATTTTTATATTTAGAGCTTTCATAAAAATATGATTTTCAAATTCTTTTATCGTTACAGAAAATTCTCCGACTTTTTCTCCAATCTCTTGATGAATTTCTTTTTTCTTATCTTCAAATATTTTTGTGTCCTCAATTATTCCAGCAGGATTTATTTTATATTCTTGGAAAAAATTTTGTTTCAAGTCGCTTAATTTCATTTTTCTAGTTTTAGAATTTTGCTTAAGTTCGTTTCCAATTATTGATGTCGTTTTATAAAATCCTGTTTTCTTAAAATCTTCTTTCAAACTAAATTCTTTTCTAACTTTTTCTTCTTCAGAAATAAATCCGTCCTTACGGAGTTCAATTTTCAAATGAGAAATATATCTCGACTCCTCATCAAAAGTATAGAAAAAAAGTTCTTCCAAAACTCTCATCTCATTTTCAAGGTCGTTATCAAATTTTCTTTTATTAATTTCTCTATCTCTGTAAGCGAAAGGAAAATATCTGACTCCCCGCCCGATTAATTGTTTTTCTTTAACAGTTGCTTCTGGAGTTTTTTTTGTTCCACCACCAGCATTTTGACCTTGATATAATCTGACAATATCATATAAATTTAAAACGTCCCAACCTTCTGTCAATCTTTCAACTGTAAAAATTGCTCGAATGTGATTATTTTTATCTTCCAAACTATTCAAAAGATTTTCAACAGCTGGGTCATCAATTTTTTCTTTTTTTGTTGTATTTGTTTTTGAGTTCGTCATAATAATATTTCGCTCAGAAAAACTTTCTTTTATAAATCTTATAACTTCGGAAAAATCTCCTTTTATCGCTTCCAAAACAGATTCTGTTCTCGCCTTTCCTTGTTCATGAACAGAATTTGAGCTCGCAATTTTTTCAATAGTTTTTAAAAATTCAAAATCTTTTAGTGATAAATTTTCTATGATAGATAAAAATTCTTGGTAATCATTTTTGGAGTCGTCAATAGTTTTGCTTCTAAATAATATCACGGGTTTAAAATTTGGAATATTATTTCTGAGAGCAACAAAATGACGATACCAATTTAAAAGTAACGCATGCAAAATTATTTCTTTTTTAGAAAAAGTTGAAGAAATTAAATTAATTTCTTTTGTGTATCCTTTCTGCAAAAAATCTTTTAACGGAAATTTATAAATTATTTTATCTTCATATTTTTTTTGAACAGAAATATCTTCTGGAATAGTTGCGGTAAATTCTAGCAAGACATTTTTATTTTGAACTAGTGAATTATTTTTTTTCAAAATATAATCCACAATAGTTTTTTCCCAACCAAAATTTTCAACGTCATCAGAATTTGTTTTTTCTGTAATTTTTTCTGGCTCAATAAGTTTCAAGTTTCCTTTTTTTGTTCCAGAGTTTAAGTGATGGGCTTCATCCGCCAGCATAATAATATCTCTCGAATTTAAATCCTCGAGAGTAGTTTGATTTTCTTTTTCTTTATGAATATCATTATAAAGTTTTTGCACAGTTGTAAATTTTATTTCGATGACATCACTTTTTGAATTTGAAAAATTTTCAACTTGTTTTATTTTTACTTCTTTGTCGTCGATAATAATTTTGTTATTAAAAAGATATTTGCTATGATATTTATCTAGAAAATTACTTTCAGTTTTACTCACAATATTATTTTGATTAACAAAAAAAATAAAATTTCTATACCCATGTTTATAAAAATATAAAATCAAAGAAGCCATCAACATTGTTTTTCCAGTTCCAGTCGCCATGTTGAACATTAAATGTTTTGCTCCAAATTTATTTTGTGCCTCGCAAATTTTTTCATACGTCAAAAAGTTTGTGATTGCATTTTCCTGCCACTCAAAAAATTTATATTTAAGATTATCTTTTATAAAATTTGGAATTTCTTGCTTTTTTACAAGGTCATACGGTCGTGATTTTAATTCATCGTACAAATTCATTTTATCTCCCAGTTAATTTTTTTTACTTTCTCACGTGATTATATCATGATTTTTATAAAACCTCTAATAATTTTTATAGACTTTTATTCAGAGTTTTTAATATATTTTTTCCATTCAACTTTCAAAAACACCCCTCTTATAATCGCTCAAAAAAACTTCTTTTGACTTTGACCCAACCCGCAAGCCCATATTCCATGGGCTATGAAAAACTGGAAATAATCTCGTATTTTTTTCCAAAAATAAAACCCTTATAAACACTCAAAAAAAACTGCCACTTTTTCTTAACGTTTGAAGCCTCCGACCAACTTATATTCATGTAAAATATCAAAACGCGTTAAACGACTCGTATGACCCCGTAATTTTGAAATGAATATTTTTTCCAAAAAATTCAGATGAAATTTAGCCTAAAAAATAAAAAAACTTCTCTCCAAATGGAAAGAAGTCTTAATTTTTTTATATTTTCTTAAATATTTATTTCTTTTTCATCTCAGCTTCATAAGCAATTAAAAGTCTGTCGAACTCTTTTGCAACTTCATCAAAATTTCTAGTTTGAGTTAAATCTATTCCCATTTTCAAAAGTTGATTTTGCGGATAATCATCTCCACCAGATCTCAAAAATTTCAAATAATCTTCCAAAGATTTATCTCGATATTCTTCCGAATAAGAATTATTTATAATTCTGTCATAAATATTTAATGACGCAGCATAACTAATTGGCTGTTGGTACGAATAAAACGAACTTATGAAAAATGTTGAAAGCCATTCAGATTTTAATTCAGGGTCAAGAATCATTTCTTTCCCAAAATAAATTTTAAATAAATTTTCTACAATTGAATCCATTTTTTCTTCTGTCAAAAGTTCTCCGCTCTCAACTATTTTATAAGTTTGATATTCAAAATCCGCCGCCATAGATTTCATATAATAAATATTTGCAATGGCAGAAAGTTTTTGCTCAATCATTGCGAGGCGTTCTTTTTTATCTTTTGAAGTTTTGATAATATAGTCAAATAATAATTTTTCGTTGAATGAAGCAGCAACATCGGCACTTAATTCTGACGGAACACTTGTAATAAAAGGCTGATATTTATCCGACATAATAAAATGCCCAAGATGTCCATACTCGTGTGCCATTGTACGAAACGATTCTAAAGTTCCAGTATAATTTAAAAACATAAACGGCGGAATATTATAAGCTCCAGCTGTGAAAGAATAAGTTGATGTTTTATTTTCTCGTGGATATGCTTCTGTATTTTGATCGAGCATGGCAAAGAAAATTTTCTCAACATAAGTTTTTCCAAGAGGAGAAACAGATTCCAAAATTAATTTTTTTGCCTCAGTGTAAGAATATTTTTTTTGAAAATCATTCATCTGAATAAAATTATCATAGAAATGATAGTCTTTAATTTTCAAATATTTTTTTCTAAGTGCAATATATTTTTGAAAAGGTGCAGTGTTTTTTTTAGCAGAATTTATAAGATTCATATAAACTTCTGGCTGAATATTATCTGCCCAAAGAGTCGCAACAAGTGTAGAATCATAATTCAAAAGTTTTGCCTTTGCAATATCACGGCTCAAAATAAGTCTGTAAACTTCCGCAATAGTTTTCTTCAAAGTCAAGTAAGAATTTTTTATTGCAACGAAAGCATTTTTTCTGTCGTCGTGATTATAATTTGTTTGAAGAATTTTTTTGTACTCCAAATCATTTACTGTTATTTCTTTTTTAGTTTTATCATTTTTGAGAATAATTTTATTATATTTGATTTCAGATTTTATTGTGTCATAAATTCTGTCGATGGAATCTTCCACACCAGCAAAATTTAAAAGCATTTCAGCTTCTTCAGAATAAATCATATGATTTCTAGTTCTATATAAATCCACCAAATAAAATCTATATTGTTTTAAGTCCGCTGCAAATTTGTGAGTCCAATCGTCCATCACAACTCTATCAACAGATAATATTTCGTCAACTGCCCAAGAATTTTTCGCCTTGAAATCTGTATCAAGATTTTTAAGTTTCTGTTCTTGCTCAAGGGCAACTTTATTTTTATTATCCGCTTCCAAAATTAAAGTTGTGTATAAATTCATTCTTTCACTTAATTTTAAAATATCGTCACGGAGTTTCAAATATTCTATGAGATTTTGAGGAGTCAAACTAATTTTTCCAGCATAAAGTGGAAGTTTATCAATCAAAACTTTTGCCTTAGAAAAATCTTTATTCCATCCGCCAGCACCAGAATAAATTCTAGTCAAATCCCACGTGATTGCATTTTCTTTTGTTGGAGCAGCCGCAATAATTTTTGTAGGTATCACAAAAAATATAAATGCCACCACTAATAAAATTTTTCTCATAATTTTTATCTCCTGACTCCCAAAACTTTTCTAAATATTTTTTTTATATTTAATATATTTATTAAAATTAAAATTTTTTATATATTTTAATTTGTCTTTAATATTTATTTTATAAGTGAAAGAGCAAAGTCCAAAACTTTTTCGCCTTTCATCATACCATAATCCATAGTATTAATTACGTCCAAAGGTTTTCCGAGACGAGCTGCCTCTTTTGCAAATTCATCTTTTTTAAATCTAATTTGTGGACCAAGTAAAAATACATCATATTTTTCTAAGTTGTCTGAAAACAAATCTGAAGCCACAGCTTCAATCTCAACTTCTATTCCTCTAGTCTTTGCTGATTCTCTCATTTTATTTACCAAAATACTTGTCGACATTCCAGCCGCACATATTAATAAAACTTTTTTCATAAATTTACCCTCCAAAATTTTTTGATATTTCAATCTATTATAATTCATTTGAGACTTTATAGCAACAAAAAATTATTAGAATTTTATCTAATTAAAATTTCGAATAAATATTTTTCCATATTTTCTTAATATAATTTTTTTTCTTAATTTTTTTATTAATCTAATTCATTCCATTTTTCTCGTTCACTCAAATATAAATCTCCACCATAAATATCATTTATTATTATTGCGGGAAAATCTTCAACATAAATTTTTCGTATTGCCTCCGCCCCCAAATCTTCGTAAGCAATAATTTCTGAAGATTTTATAGATTTTGAAATTAAAGCCGCCGCTCCTCCAACAGCTCCAAAATAAATTGCCTTATTTTTTTTGATAGAATTTTTAACTTCTAAATTTCTTTCGCCTTTTCCAATCATACCTTTGAGACCCAAGTCCAAAAGTTTTGGCGTATAAGAATCCATTCTATAACTCGTAGTTGGTCCAGCACTTCCAATAACTTTTCCTTCTTTAGCAGGAGTTGGTCCAACATAATAAATAATTTGTCCATTTAAATCAAATGGAATTTTTTCTCCAGCGTTCAAAAGTTTTATAAGTCTTGCATGAGCAGCGTCGCGTGCAGTATAAATTATTCCTGTTATTAAAACTGAATCTCCGATTTTTAAATCTGAAATTTGTTCGTCAGTTAAAGGCGTAGTAATTTTTTTTATCATAAAATCACCTCTTTGTGCCTCGCCACATGACAATTTATATTTATCGCAACTGGAAGAGAAGCGATGTGACACGGATGACATAAAATTTTTACAGCAAGTGCCGTAGTTTTTCCCCCAAGTCCCCCAGGTCCAATTCCAGTTTTATTTATAAGTTCCAAAAATTCTTCTTCAAGTTTTGCAGAAATAGGGTCAGGATTTTTTTCGTCCAAATTTTTTACTACAGCTTCTTTTGCCAAGAGAGCAGATTTTTCAAAATTCCCACCGATTCCAATTCCGACAATAATTGGCGGACAAGGATTTCCACCAGCTTTTTTTATTGTCTCCAACAAAAATTTTTTTATTCCTTCAAGACCATCTGAAGGTACTAACATTTTTAACGCACTCATATTTTCTGAACCTGCCCCTTTTGGTGCAAGAATAATTTTCAACTGATCCGAACCAGCAATAATTTTTGTGTGGATAATTGCCGGCGTATTGTCTCCAGTATTTTTTCTGTCAAGTGGATGTTGAACAACAGAATTTCTGAGATATCCATTTTTATAACCTGTCGCCACACCTTTTTGTATCGCCGAATAAATATCTCCGTTGATTTTTAATTCTGTCCCAATCTCCAAAAATATTACAACAAGACCAGTGTCCTGACAAATTGGTACGGATTCTTTTGCGGCAATTTCGTCATTTAAAATTATCTGCTCCAAAACTTTTTTCCCAATTTCAGATTTTTCTTTCTTGTGAGCAGATTTTATTTTGTCCAGTACATCGTCCCCAATAAAATAATTTGCTTCCATGCAAAGCCGAGCAACTTCTTCTTCAACTCTTTTCAAATCTAATTCTTTCACTTGCCCACCTCGCAAAATATTTTCTTAATATTTAATTTTTAAATAACTTTAATATTTATTCTTATTAAGAATATCATATTTAATTTTTTTTATCAAGAAAATAAAAATTCCCACAACAAGAAATCAAAAAGATTTTGAGTTTCTAAAATTGTGAGAATAATTATTTATTTATATTTAAAATTTTATTTTTTAATTTAAAATATTTATTTTATATTTTTTATTTAAAATATTAATATAATTTTTTTGAAATTAAAATTTTACTTCATACTCAAAGCATGGAACAAATTAATTTTTCCAGGTCCAACATCGATATCTTCTTTTGTTCGGTCTATCTCATTTCCAGACTTATCAAAATAAACTACTTCTAAAGAATGTTTTCCAACTGGCAAAACAAATTCTCCAACTTGAGCATTTGCATTCATGTAACGAGAAATTCTTAAGTCAGCTCTTTCTGTTGCAGCTGTTGCCGCCAATCCCAAAATAACTCCGTCTTTACCTTTTTGTTTTGCAATCGCTTGACTTGCAATTTGTTTTGCAACAACTCGTGTAATAGTTTTGATATATATTAGCGGCATTTTTTTTCTGAAACTTTGCACAGCAATTTTTTCTATATCTTCAACTGGCTGAAGTTCCCCAACTTCTTTTTCATCAACAAAAACTTTTGTCTTGGATATTTTTGTTTCTCGAAGATACATAATTGGAACTTGCGTATAAGCAATCCAGTTTCCTGCATTTCTCCAAGGAATAATTGAAAATCCTCCCAAGACTTGTTTGTCTTCAGCATTAAGTTCAACTTTTGTTCCAATATAAATTGCATTTCCATCTGCTTGCACATAAATATTTACAGCTTTTTTTATTGGAGACGAACCTTGAAGACTAACAATATTTATTGGAAGTGATGTTGCTTTTGGATTAGATTTTGTAGCAGTAATTTTTGGCACAGCAAATGGATAAAGTGAAGCCTGAGTTTTAAACGCTGCTTCCATTTCCTTTTTAGAAATTCTTGCCTCATCTGCATTTCCAATATCTCTTTGCAAAACCACTGATATGTAACGTGCCAAAGCCGAGTTATTAAAATTTTCATTTGTCTTTTTTGTTTGAACAGATGAATTTACAGACTTAGCTTCTGAATCATATTTTGCATATTTTTGTCCCAACAAACTTAACTTATTATTTATCCGACGAATTTCAACGAGAGCTTCGTCACCTTTTTGAAGTTGTGCAAAAGCAAGAGCCTTATAAATATTTGTGTAAATATCTTCAAAATCTTCTCCAGAATAATTTATTTTTCTATCGTTCATTAATATTGAAGCAGCTTTTTGAGAAATACTTGCAGTATAATATTCTTTTATCAAAGACTCTGAAGTATTGAAAGTGTCTATGCTTTGCTGATAAAATTTTCCAGCAAAGTTAAGTTCTCCATACTCAAGTGTGGCAACAACTTTATCATTTTTATCATATAATTTTTCTTGCTTAGATTTTACAGTTTCAATCGCAGCTTCATATTCTTTGTTATAAACTTTTTTGTCTATGTCAGAATATAAATTATCCGTGGAAGAACATGATACAAAAATTATAGCCAAAATAATTGCTACACAAAATTTTGAAAAAAATAATTGCAAAAATATATTTTTATTTTTCATTTTAACTCCTTGAGTTATTTTTTATAATAATTTTCCCCGCAACATTTCTGCTACGGGGAATAACTAATTTTAATTTTTTAATATTTAATTTTTAAACTAAAATTTTTCTATAAAAATATTCACAAAATTTATTTCATACTTAAAGCATGGAACAAATTAATTTTTCCAGGTCCAACATCTATGTCTTCTTTTGTTCTGTCTATTTCATTACCTGACTTATCAAAATAAGCTACCTCTAAAGAATGTTTTCCAACTGGCAAAACAAATTCTCCAACTTGAGCATTTGCATTCATATAACGAGAAATTCTTAAGTCGGCTCCTTCAGAAGCAACGGAAGCAACTGTTCCTATCAAACTTACCAGCATATTTTTTTGACCATTTTTATCTTTAGATAACATTTCTGTTGCAATAGTTTTTCCTATTACACGCATAATTGTCTTTATATAAATCATTGGCATTTTTTTTCTGAAACTTTGAATTGCAATTTTTTCTATATCTTCTATCTGTTCAAGTTTTCCCATTTCTTTTCCATCAACAAAAACTTTTGTAGAAGAAATTTTCGACTCTCGCTTAGTCATAATTGGTAACTGTGCATACGCAACCCAGTCTCCAGCTTTTCTCCAAGGAATCATTGCAAATCCTGATAAAATTGTTTGGTCATCACCAGTAACAAGTTTTGAACTTGTACCAATGGTAATATAATCTCCAGAAGCCATCATAATTATATCGAAACTTTGTTTTATAGGAGCAAGACCTTGCAAGCTAACAATATTTACAGGAACTGAAGTTGTTTTAGAACTTGACGGTGTGGAAGTAATCTTTGGCATAGGAAAAGAATAAAGTTCCGATTGTCTTTGAAACGCATCTTTCATTTCCTTGTAAGATATTCTTGCCTCATCTTCGTTCCCAATATCTCTTTGTAAAACGACAGAAATATAACGAGCAAGTGCAGAGTTATTAAAATATTCATTTGTCTTTGGAATATCAATTTCTTTATTTGCTGTCATTGCCTGTTGCTGATATTTTGCATATTTTTGATTTAAAAGTCCCAGCTTATTATTCAGCATTCTTATTTCTACAAGTGCATCGTCACCTTTTTTTAATTTCGTATATGCAAGAGCTTTGTAAATATTTGCATAAACGTCTTCAAAATCTTCACCAGAATAATCAATTTGCCTATCATTTAAAAGTATTGAAGCTGCTTGTTGAGAAATACTTGTAGTATAATATTGCTTAATTAAAGATTCTGCTACTCCAAAAGTTTCTATACTTTGCTGATAAGATTTACTGGCAAAATTTAATTCTCCATATTCTAGCAAGGCAACTACTTTATCTTTACTACCATAAAGTTCTTCCTGTTTTTCTTTTACAGTAGCTGCTGCTTGTTCATATTCTCCTTGCTCAACTTTCTTATCTATATCTTCATATATTTTTTGGGTTGAGCTACAAGAAGCAAAAAGCAAGGCTAAAATAACTACACATAAAATTTTGATCGATAACTTTTTTGATATCTCCCGTATATTCATTTTTCCCCTTTATAAAATATAATTAAAGTTTGAATTTAGGATTCGTTATCATTTTTTTGATAGTAGCTTCCCCTGACCATAATAATTTATTTGTCTCTAAGTCTACCATTGTAGAATTTAATTTATAAACTGTAACTTGCTTTCCGCTCACAGCGTCAATAGTACTTGAAAGTACAAAAGTCATACTAAAGTCAGCAGCTGTTTCATTTGCAAGAGCTTTTGCTTCAGCAGCATTTAATTGTTGGTCAATTCTCTCTGCTCTAACAGAATTTCTGATATCATTACTTGCAACGAAATCTACACTTCCACTATTTACAAGTTCATTTTGAATACTTGTAGTCAAACTTGTTACATCAATGTGCTCAGAAGTTTGGTTCTTAACATATTGAATGATAACAACTGGTGGTCTATTCTTTTTCGTAGTGAATGTTCCTATTCTTGGACTTTGTAAAACTTTACTGATAATATCTTTTGCAATAATTCTAGCATCTGTATCATTCCATGCTCCGCTTAAATCTGTAACTGAATCCGAGTCCATTCTTTTAACGTCTGTTGAAGAACAAGATACCAATACCAGTGATGTAACAACAGTTAATATTGACATTAATTTTTTCATATTAAATATTTCCTCCTAAAGTATATTTGTTTAATTTTTTTCTAAAATAATTTGCTTGATTTTTTTATATTTTCTAAAATTTAAAAAAATATTTATTGAACCAGTGAACTTATATATGCCTGAAACTTTGTAGCCAATTCTTCAGTTGCTGGGACAATAACTTTTTTGCCAGACAAAGTTTTCACTGCATTAAAATCTACTCCAACAACTTTGGTAGATTTTATAGATGAAGCGACAACTGTGCCAGCAGAATTTTTTATGCTTAATTCTGTTGCAACTTGATATGCAACTGTTCCATCTGGTCCTTTCATTTCTGTATACTTAATATTTCCAGTTGCAACAAAAGCTGAAGCTCCGCTATCAACAATTTTATAATTGCTATTTGAAATAACATTTGTAAGTATAGCAGAAACTTCTGGGCTACTAGAATTTATACTAAACTTTATATTCAACGCACTATTTTCTCTAGATATTGGAAGCTGACTTAAAAGTTGCTTATCTTTTTCAAGATTTGCTCTTATATCTTTTTCATCATTGGGAGAAACTATTGAACACTGGTCAAGCAAAATAAGATTCTCTCTATGTTTATTATACGCAGAATTATATCCAGCATATTTAACAACTGGCTCAGTAGCTTTCTCTGCATTTGAAATTAAAGTCTTAATAATTTTCATATTATTTGCAATACTACTTTTATACATTTCCGCAGCTTTCATTTTATCAATGTACGCAAGGGCGTAAAATTTTCCACCAACATTTGCTGTGGGACCTTTTTCTATCCCCTTCATATTGAGAGAAGAAGTTACACTTGTATTCGTATTCATAGATAAATTATCTGAAGTTGTAGCTCCTCCAGAAGAATTATAAGACTGATTTAATTCTTGGTTGGCATTTATTTTTACTTCAAACTGTTGTGAAATTTGTGTATAAGCTACGTTCATTGCACTTTCCAAATTATATCCGCTACCAGTTCCAACTATATAAAGTCCTTTTGGATATTGTTTTTGAGGATTCATAAACCAATCTGGAATTTCTTCTGCAGATTTTGCAACAGAAAAAATTAATAAAAAAGCAAAAAATAATTTCAAATATTTTTTCATAATAACTCTTCTCCTAAGAACAAGAAAGTTCTAAATATATTTTGCTCTAAATATTAGTTAGTTACTTTATCAAGTTGATCATGGATTGCTTGAATATTACCAAGTTCAGGTGCAGTTTTTGAAGCTGCTCTTAAAGCTTCATCAAGTTTTGCTCTTGGGTAACTTATCATAACAAAAAATGTTCCATCAGTATATTCAGATTCAACTTCTTCTGTCCCGTTCAAAGTCGTCTTAGTAATTTGCTCTACTGCTTGATTAAAAGTTGCAGAATTTTCTGTTGAACTTGTAGACTGAACTCCTCTTACTGCAGCATTAATTTTGAAAGACAAATTTGTTCTTGCAGCATTTGTAGCGATTGTACGTGCTGTGTCAAGATTAGCATTTTTTGCTGAACCTACTCCATAAACATTACTATCCTTTGGTTGCTTAAGATACCAAGCAGGTGCTTTACCAGCAAAAGATCCATCACTTGGAGCTGACGAACATGAAACCATGGCAATAACACCCAATAAAACAATTGCACTGATAATAATTTTCTTGAAATTTTTCATTGTAATTCTCCTTTTGTTTTTTATTTTGTTTGCTTTAAAAGCTATGAAAATATCTTATCATAACAATAGAGTGTTGTCAATTTTTTTGCTTGTAAAATATAGGTAAAAAATCTTCATTCACATTTTATCAAATGCATGATAAAATTTATGCCTATGAAATAATTGAGGAATGGTGATTTTTTTATGATAAATACTTCCACATGGAAGAAAAATACAATTTTATTTTTGAGTAGTCAAGCAGTTTCACTTATAGGGACTTCTCTTGTGCAATATGCAATCATCTGGCATATAACTCTTAAAACAAAATCAGCGACACTTATGACCATAGCCATGATTTTTGGTTTTGTTCCTACTTTTATTTTATCTCCTTTTGCTGGAGTATGGGCTGACAGACATAACAGAAAATATTTGATAGCATTTTCTGATTCTGGAATTGCTTTTGCAACTTTGATACTAGCAATATTTTTTTTAAAAGGCTATGGCTCTATCTGGTTGCTATTTATAGTTTCAGCCGTAAGGTCGGCTGGTTCGGCTATTCAAACTCCAGCTGTCGGAGCATTCCTACCACAGATAGTTCCAAAAGAATATCTTATGAAAGTCAATGGTATAAATGGAAGTATCCAGTCTGCTTTGATGCTTTTTTCACCAATGCTTAGTGGAATACTTATGACTTTAGCACCTATAGAATATATTTTTTTTATTGATGTGTTCACAGCTTTGATTGCTGTTTTTATTGTTCTAAAATATTTGAAAGTTCCTCCACATGCAAAAGCTATGGAAAAACAAAAAGTCACATACTTTCATGACCTGAAACTTGGATTTGATTATATCAAAAATCATTCATATATAAAAGTTTTCTTTATTTTTCAAGCTGTAATTTTCTTTTGCCTTGCGCCAGTAATGATCCTTACTCCACTCCAAGTTGTAAGAATATTTGGTGATCAAGTGTGGAGGCTAACTATTATGGAGGTAATATTTTCTGTTGGTATGATGTTTGGAGGAATAATTATTTCTGCTTGGGGTGGTCTTAAAAACAAATTCAATACACTTTTGTTGACCTGTATTTCTTTTGGTATTTTTACCATGATGCTCGGTCTAATGAAAAATTTTTATGTGTATCTGGCTTTTATGTTACTCATTGGTATCGGAGTTCCAATTTCAAATACAGTTTCTACTGTTATTATTCAAGAGAAAGTTGAAGCAGATATTTTGGGTAGAGTCTTTAGTATTTTTGCACTAATATTTAGTTCTGTAATTCCTTTGTCCATGATATTTTTTGGACCGCTCGCTGATAAAATTTCTGTATCATACATAATATTTGGATCAGGGATTCTTGTCTCTGGTATTACAATCATTTATAAGCTGAAGTTTTTTAAATACTTTCAGTAATTTTACTTGAAACATTTTAAAGTTAAATATAAATTTTTTTTAAATCAGTCTAAAATTTATTGATTTCATAGAATCCAAAATATTTTTGTTGGTTACTTTTGATAAATCGGTTTTCTTCGTAAAAATTTTTCTTAGAAATCCATTAGAATTTTAGTTGCTAACTCTTCGCCATTAAAATGTTGGTATGCAAAAAACAGAAAAATATTTTTTCTTAAATAAGTCTTCTAAAATAAAAATTGTATTGTGTATATCTGCATCCCTTAAAACTTTTGTCGATGATTGGATTAACAATACTATCAGACACATTAAAATGCTTGCCAATATATTTCTGAAATTTTTTTTCTAGCTTCCTATTTATATTTTATTCATGTATTCTCAAATGAAATTTAGTGAATGATACAATGTTCACAATAAAATATCTGAAAGATATTTTATTGAAAGGTTCTTTCTGTCTTTTGATAATATTTTTTTATAATTCAAAAATTGGTTTCGATGGAGGCGTCCAAAAATTATCTGCACCACAATCTCCACTTCTAAAATATAAATTTCTTGTTAAAAATATTGTATAAACTCTTGTCTGAATATTTTTATCATAATATTTTTTTGAGAAATTGGAAAACAAAGCATCTTTGGCAGTAGTTTCCATTATAAAAGGCAATATCCATCCATCATAAGAATAACCAGCACATTTTCCAATTTCATCTTGCCCAATTTCGTCAAGAGTTTCAATATGACCAGCCACCATATTTTCTATTTTATAATTTTGAAGTAATGGAAAATAACTTAGAATAACTAAAATAGAAAATACTAATGAAATAATATTGAATAAAAATTTTAATCTAAGTGCATTTAATGCTTCTAAAAAAAGTTTAATTGTGAAAATAATTAAAAATACGACTGGAATAAAAATTCCACGCATGGGAAAATATGGTGCTGCATAATATGCAATAACGCCAACTAAAAATATAATTAAACCTTGATAATTTTCAAAAAAAATATTTTTGATATTTTCTTTTTTATAAATTAAGATAAATATAGAAATCAGTATAATAATCCAAAGAATAGATGTAATAGAAAATAATTCGCGTAAAAACATAAAATAATTTGGAGTTTTATCGTACATCGCTAAATTATTTTGAGGATTAAGTTTCAATGAAGAAATACTTGATTTAAATATTTCACTTAAAGTCCCACCATATTTTGTAGTTATTAATAATTTTCCTCCACGAGCAAAATTTCCTGGGGCTGATAGCAATAAAAAACCACCAAAACAAAATAAAAATAGCATTTTATAAATAAAAAATGGAATTTGTTTCTTTTTAAAAAATGAAAACAAGTAAATCATACTTGTAATGAAAACACCTACTACTCCGAGTTCAACTGTCCATCCAGCAAAAAAGCTTAAGATTAAAATTCCTGCGGATTTTTTACCAGTAGGAATTTCTTGTGTGTACGTGATTCTTTTTAAATAAAATATAAAATATAAAAAAAGAGGTGCAGCTAAGAGATAATTTAATGATCCTCCTTGCCATATAACTGTCTCGCCAAATCTTGGAATTCCGAACCAAAATAAAAACAGAATAATAATAAAGATATGTAAGATATTATTTTTGATTTTTTTTATATCTAAATTTAAAAAAATTCCGTATAGCATAAATAAAAATACAGTGCTATTAAAAAGATTGAAAAATATTTTAGGTAATATAAGAAATATTTGTTCTAAAATAATACCGAGAACTCTTCCACCTCTTTGAAAATAAAAAGTTAATGTAGTTCTTGCTATTTTATCTAAAGAATCAACTCTTATAATGTTTTTTGTGACACCATACATA
>JBOFDW010000195.1:0-14699 GCA_051647385.1 Fusobacteriaceae bacterium | reverse complement strand
TGAAGGTGTAATTATGTATGAAGGAAAACTTTCATCACTCAAAAGATTTAAAGACGACGCGAAAGAAGTTGTCTCTGGTCAAGAGTGCGGACTTAATGTTTTGGAGTTCAACGACATTAAAGAAGGAGACTTGGTCGAGTCGTTTGAGTTGCAAGAGATTAAGAGAAAACTTAGATAATAAAGAAAAATATTTAAGATTAAAATATTTTAAGAGAAAGAAATTAAGAAAATATTTGAGATTAAAACTTAGCCAAGATTAAAATAAAAATAAGGAGGCAAGTATGAATCAACAACGTTTGGCTGGAATCGAAAAAGAAATGGGACGAGTTTTGTCTTCGCTTCTTTTGACTGAAATAAAAAATCCTAAATTACAAAAGGCTATTGTTTCAATAAATAGAATTCGTGTGACAGAAGATTTGAAATTTGCTGATGTGTATTTTACTTTGATGCCATTAAATTCTGAATCAGAAGTTGACATAAAAAATGTCGAAGAAGGTTTGAATGAAATTAAGGGGTTCATGAGAAAAAAAGTTTCTGAAGAATTAAATTTGAGATTCACTCCTGAAATTAGAATCAAAATAGACGACAGTATTGAGCATGCAATGAAAATTACAAAAATTTTAAATAACTTGAAATAAATTTCAAAATAAAATTTTAAATTATTTGGAATAAAATTTGAGTCAAAATTATATTAAGAGTAAATATTATATCGTGAGTAAAATATAAAAAAAATAAATTACTCGAGAAAAATAAAATATAAATCACGGAGGAACGAACGAATGAATCATGTTGTAGCTAAGAAAGAAAATTCTGCTGTAGAAATAAAGATGACTTTTTCGAAGGATGAAATTTCTACAATTAAAAAACCTATCATGGAAAATATTGCTAAGAAAGTTGAGGTGCCTGGATTTAGAAAAGGTCACGCACCTGCCGACAAAATCGAGGCAAATTATCCGCAAGCTGTGAAAGAAGAAATTATTGAGACAGTTCTAAGAACTCATTTTGAAAATATAATCAAGGCGGCAAATTTGAAACCAGTAAGTCATCCATATAAATTAGTGGCTGAACCAGTTGGAGAAAATTTTGAGATAACTTTTGAGATGGATACTTATCCAGAAGTTTCTCTTGGAGATTATAAAGGGCTTGAAGTTGAAAAAAGAAAGGCTGAATACAAAGAAGAATTTTTGAAAGAGGAAATAGACGGATTACTTTTAAGAAAAACTTCTCTTGTTGATGCTGAAGCTGGACACAAAGCTGAGATGGGTGATACAGTTGACTTGTCTTTTGACGGTTCAGTTGACGGTGTACCTTTTGACGGTGGAAAATCTGACTCTCACCAATTAAAACTTGGAAGCAAATCTTTCATAGATAATTTTGAGGAGCAACTTGTTGGTTACACAGTTGGGCAAGAAGGGGAAGTCAACGTAACTTTTCCTGAGCAATATGGTCACGCACCACTTGCAGGAAAGCCAGCAGTTTTCAAAGTTAAAATTAATTCCATAAAGAAAACTAACGTGCCAGAACTTTCTGAAGAATTGGCGAAAGAATTTGGTTACGAGTCCATTGAAGATTTGAAAACTAAAAAGAAAGAAGAAATTATAAAAAGAGAAGAGCAAATAGTTGAGAACGAAATTATCACAAAACTTTTGATGAAAATTGGCGAGAACACAAAAGTTGAGATTCCAAATTCTATGGTTATGGGTGAAGTGGAAAATAAAATAAAAGATATGGAGCGACATCTTTCTATGCAAGGTGCAAATGTCGAGCAATATCTTAAGATGATGGGAAAAACTCCAGAGCAAATGATTGAAGAAATGAAGCCGATGTCTGCTGCAAAAGTTAAGAACGATATTATTCTTGAAGAAATTGCTAAGCGAGAAAATATTCAGGTGACTGATGAAGAGATGACAGAAAAAATGTCGGAGATAGCAAAAGGTTATGGAATGGATCTTGAAAAAATTACGGAAGAGCTAAAGAAAAATAATAACTATGAAAGTTTTAGAAAAAATCTAACAATAGATATTTCTATGCAAAAAGCAGTTGACCTAGTTTTGAAAAGTTCAAAATAAAAATATTAAAAATCCAGTTCATGTGAACTGGATTTTTTTTGTGTTACTTTAAATTATTTTCAAATAACTTTTAGTTCAAATAAAAAATTTTTGAAAACTTCAAAGCCATGCTCCAAAACATTTGGATCAAAATCAAATTTTTGAGTATGAAGCGGTTCGGTAAAACCTTTCTTCGAGTTTCCAACGCCAAGTTCAAAAAAAAGTCCGGGCACACCTGCTTCAGTATAATACGAAAAATCTTCCGAGTTATACGTTCGACAATTTTCTGGGAATTTTTCTTTTGGCACGTGCTTCTTTAAAATGTCAAAAAGTTTCTCGTCATTAATCATAGACGGATACCATAATTTGAAATCCATATTTATTTTTGCACCGTAAGAAATTTCCAAACCTTTATTTATTGCTTCAAGTCTAGATTGAATTTTTTCGATATATTTTTTATTGAATAATTTTATTATCCCCTTGATGAAAACTTTCTCAGGAATTATTCCAGCAGAATCTCCGCCTTGAAATGAACCGATACTTAAAATTGCTTGCTCATCTGAAGGAACATCTCGAGAAATAATTGTGTGATAAGATTCAATAAGTCTTGCCCCAAGCAAAATACTATCGACTCCATCGTATGGATGAGCACCGTAACATTTTTTTCCTGTAATTGTAATTTCAAAAGAAATATTTTGGGCGGTCCAAACTCCAGGATAAGAAGAAATCATTCCTTCTTCAAGATGAGGGACGACGTGCAAGCCGATGACAGCCTCAATATTTTTTTTCGCATAGACTTCGTGATAAGCAATATCTTTTGCTCCACCAGAAATTTCTTCATCACACTGAAAAATTAACATGACAGATTTTTTTAATTTTACACCTTTTTTTATTTCTTCAGATAAATATTTTGCAAAATATAATAAGTTGGCAGTGTGTCCATCATGACCGCACGAATGCATGATACCTTCATGCTGAGATTTATATGGCACAGAAAGTTGCTCTTCCATTTTGAGTGCGTCGATGTCAGCTCGATATGCAATCCAAATATCAGACTCGCCAGAAATTAATCCAACCGTACTTGTTCCTATCTCAACAAAATTTATATTAAAACTTTTTAGCATAGTCCGAATATAATTTGCGGTCTTAAATTCTTGGCGAGAAATTTCTGGGATTCTGTGTAAGTCCTCTCGAGTTTTTACTAAAAATTCATTCATTAAATTTTTCTCCTGTGAAGTTTTTCTTGTTTAATTTTTATTATTTAATTTTTTATTATAAAATTTTAATTTTAAATTTATCTTGGGTAAATTTTTTACTCTTTCTCAGCGTACTTAAAATAAACCCAACCGAGTGGAGTTACATACCAACCTTTAACTTTTGGATTTGCAGCGAAAACATTTGCTTGGAAAAAAATAGGAATGATTGGCATATTGTCCATCAAAATTCCTTCAGCTTTTGTAAGCATCGCAGTTCGCTTCACAGGATTTTGCTCACCTTTAGATTTTCTTATTAAGTCATTATATTCTTTGTTGTAAAAACCAGTCTCAGTAGTTTTTCGTAAATCAGAGGCAAACAAATCTAAGAAAGTCATAGGGTCATTATAATCTGCTGACCACCATCTTGCTCCAATCTCATGTTTCAATGCTCTTCTGTCTTCCCAGTATACAGAACGCTCAGAAAGTTTTAGCTCCATATTTACTCCAAGTTCCTTTTTCCAAATATCTTGGATTGCCTGTGCAACCATTTTGTCAAATCCTTCATCAGCAAAACTATAACTTATTGTAGGAATTTTTTTTGGATCAGAATATCCAGCTTCAGCCAATAATTTTTTTGCCTCGGCAGGATTACCTTTTGGTGAATAATATTCTTTTGTTAAAAATAATTTTCCAGCACTGTCAAGAGTTCCTTTGGCAACAAAACTTGTTGCAGGAAGTTGACCACCCTTCGTAATATTTTTTACAATTGATTCTCGGTCTATTACAATTGAAAGAGCTTGTCGAACTTTTTTGTTCCCCAAAAATTTTGCAACTTCAGGGTCAGAAATATTTTTACCAATAGTATTTATAATAAAATAATTTGTCCCAAGTGCAGGATATTGTTTTGCACTTCCGTCTTTCAACATATTTGGAATTTCTGTTGCAGGGATAGAAGCTATAATATCGATCTCGCCATTTTTAAAAGAGCTTAGAGATGTTCTATCATCTGGAATTATTTTGAAAACTAATTTTTGAAGTTTTACATTTGAAGCGTCCCAGTAGTTTTCATTTTTCGCAAAAACTAATTCTTCTTTTTGTGCCCAAGAAATTAATTTGAACGGACCATTTGAAATATACGTTTCAGATTTTGTCGCCCAATCAGGATTCCCTTCCACAACATCTTTTCGCACAGGATAATAAACTGTGAAGGCAAGCAGATTTACAAAATAAGTTACAGGAGATTCAAGTTTTACCTGCAAAGTTTTGCTGTCGATAACTTTTATCCCAACATCTTTTGCTTGAACTTTTCCAAGAGAATAATTTTCAGCATTTTTTATATAAAAAAACATATAAGCATATCCAACAGGATTTTTTGGATCGACTCCACGTAGCCAAGCATATTTAAAATCTTCAGCCACCAAATCTTTTCCGTCAGACCATTTTGCATTTTGTTTTATTTTAAATGTGTAAGTGAGTCCATCTTTGGAAATTTCCATCGACTCAGCCGAACCCAAAACAATTTTTCCATTTTCATCTTCTGTGAAGAGACCTTCGAAAGCATTATTAATCAAATAAAGACTTTCAGGTCTGAGCGGATCAATCAGTTGATCGTTCCCCAAATTAAATACGAGCGTATCTTTTTCTGTCTTGCTAGTTTTGCCACAAGAAAAAAATACGAGAAAAGAAAGTGACATTACTAAAATAAATTTTTTCTTCATTTTTTTAACTCCTTATTAAGATGAATTAATTAAAATAGATTTCATAAAATTTTAATTAATATATTTTAGAAGATAAACACCATTTAGTCAACAGTTATTTTTGCCAGTTATATTTTTTAAAAATGTTTTCTGCGAAAACTTTCTTGAAGGCTTATCGGTCGCCTTCAAACTTCTTCTCTAAAATTTTACTAGGTTTATATTTATATTTTCTTCCTTGAATTTCATCTCAAGACAGTGTATAATTTATTTTAGAAGTTAAACATAAAATATTTAGGGAGAGAGTGATGATAAAAGAAAAAAATTTACGTGTGTGGGCGATGATTGTTTTTATGTCTTTAATTTTTTCTGAAATTTTTTCGGCTGATGTTGGAGGATTTGGTTTCGTAAATTTTTCTACAATAAAACGTAAAACATCAAAAGTAAAACCAAACATGAAAAATTACTTGCCACCTCCAAATTCTTCTGGCGGAAATTCTGATGACGGAACTCAACCACCAGATCAAGATTTACCTCCGCTCCCTTCCATAAATTTTATTTCGGTGGACGGAATAGATTATCCCAATATTAGAAATATGACTCTAACAAATTATGCCTTGTCAAATGATAGTGCCGTTGCGAGATTCACAGGGACGACAATAAATTTTGAGGGAACGACAAATAATAATCTAACAAAAAAATCTGTGGGCTTCGCTTACAACGGTGGAACAATAAATAATAACGGCACGATATATTTAAATTCTTCCAGCTCATTTGGACTCACGGCTTATAGTTCAGACCGAGCAAATTCAAAAGTTATTAATAGCACAAGCGGAATTATAAAATTTAATTTGACAGGTTCAATGACAGGAATGGTCGCAGAAGGAAACGGGAGCTCGGCACAAAATTTTGGGCTAATAGATGTGAAACATTCTGGAGCGGCTGGAACAATTATAGGAATTTTATCCAACGGCGGAATAATTACAAATGAATCTGCTGGTACAATTTATATTGTGAGTAACAGCGGAACAGATTACGGAATGAAATCTGGACTAAATTCTGGCGACGCAATTAATAATGGAAATATTTTAATTTATACTTCGGCGGCTTCTGTGATTGGAATGAATTTATATTCTTCGTCAGGTTCACTACAAAATACTGGTACAATTTTTTTGAGCGGGTCAAGTACAGGCAACGAAAAAATTATTGGGATGGAATCCAGCACAGGAAATATTTCAAACGCAGGAAAAATTTCCATAAAAAATTTGGCGAGCCAAAAAGGTTTTGGAATTTATTCTGAAGGTGGAATATTAGAAAATAAATCTTCAGGAAATATTGAAATTGATATGACAAAGCCTACTCCAACTTCAAACGCTTCTGGAATTTGGCAAAATTCTGGAGCAGGACAGATTTTAAATAATGGGCTAATTTATATTTCTCAAACTGTACTTAGTGAATCAGCTCCAACTGGAAAAGTTTACGGAATATTTTCCGACGGTTCAGGTTATATAATTAATAACGGAAATATTTATGTGGCAAATTTTGGAGCAACAATTGCCAACACGGATATGGAAGGTTTTGGAATTAGAGGAAATTCCAATAGCGTCACCAACAATGGAAAAATTTTTTTACGTGGGAAAAAAATGGTTGGATTATACAGCACCTCTGGAGATATTTATAATAACGGAACCATTGATATGACAAATGCAACTGATTCCGTTGCGTTATATTCTATTAGCGGAAAATTATATTTTACCGACAGCGGAATTATTTGCGGGTCGAACAATTCTTGTAGCACAGTGCCAAATCCAAATCGAGTTGAAGTTTATCTCGGAAATAATAATAAACTTTTCGGCTATGGACCAGGTGGAACTTTTGTTGCATCTCGTGCATTGAGATCCACTCAAAATTTTGACGCAAAAGATTTTGGTTCAGGAAAATTTGCACTGGGAAAAAATGGTAGCATCGAAGCTCCGACAATTTCTGGAGACATTTATGCTGACCGAAATATTATGAGTGGAATTTTTTCCAAGACAGGAACTTTGTCTGACGCACTTAAAGGATTAAGTTATGGAGAATTATTTTTCAAATCTTTGTCGCCACTTTATTCTGTGACAGGAATAAAAAATACGAATAATAATTATGATATCAAATTGGATTTTTCTGGATTCCAAAATAATTTATCCAACAAAACTATTGCAAAATTTTTTGATCAGAATTTTTATGACAGCGGAGACAAGTCCAAAGAAAAATTGTACACTTCGATTTTTGCACTTGATACACCAGAAGAAATAATTTATTATCTTGAGTCAATAACTGGCGACAATATTTTTCCAAGTCTTTTCGACCAGACTCGTGATACGATAAAATTTTCACGAGACACTTTGACTTATAATGTTTATGAAAATTTGATGACGTCTGAAAGCACAACTAAAAATAATTTCATTGGAGGATATAATTATCAAAGTTTGGACGTTGAGCAAAATAATTATGTGATGGGATATAAGACGCAACTCCATATGATGAATCTCGGGTACGATTATCGCATGAACGATTATCACAGATTTGGATTTATGACTTCACTTGGAAAAGGCGAATCAATTTATGATGGGGATTCGGATTATTCTACGATAAATTATGAGCTGAGCGGTCAATATATTTTTTCTAGCAAAATGGCAGGAGTAAATATTTTAGCATCACCATACTTTGGAAACATCGAAGGAAAAATGAGTCGTAAAATAAATTACGCAACTGGCGAGCCTAACAAAACTTTTGACTCAAATGTTAACACGTCATATTACGGATTATTTTGGTTGGTGGAAAAAACTTTTGAAACTTCTTGGGCGTATTTTAAACCGATAGTTTCTTTTGATTATATGGGAGCGAATCAGGGGCGAGTGGAAGAGGGCGGAGAATATTCTGTGAAGCTGAATAAAATTTCCACGAATTCTGCCGAAGGTGGACTTGGATTAAAAATTGGTTCGCCGATTTCTCTCGGACAAACTTTTGTTTTGACGCCAAGTGTTCGAGGAAATTATTATCACCAGTTCGGAGAAATTTACAAAGAACTTAGCGGAACTTTCCAAACAGATAAAACTTCTTCGATAAATTTCACGACTTTCGGAGTTGATAGAAATTATGGAGACGTTAGTGCGAGACTTGACTTCATGAAAAAAGATATTGCTGGGCTACAAATTTATTTCGATTATAATTTTTCTGTTAGCGATCAGATAGAAGATCAAAAATTTAGTGGCGGAATTTCTTATATCTTTTAAAAATAAATATATTTAAAAATAAAATAATTAAAAAAAAAGTCATCTGAAAATTTAAGGTGACTTTTTTCGAATAAAAAATTCTGCGTAAAAAATTTCTTAAAAGAAATATAAATTTCCATAAATATTTTTTCAAGAATTATAAATGTATCAATTATAATTTTTAGAATAAATACTTTTAAATTAAAGAATATATAATATAGATTATCTATTAAAAAGTTTCGTGAATAAATTTTAGATTAAATATTTAAAATAAAAATTCCTAAATTTTAATTTACCGATAAAAAATAAACAATTATCAGCAAAGTATTTTTTTAGGAATTTATTTTAGAGAAATATTATTTTAAAATTTTTAGCTATCAAGATTTGGCACAGGAATTTTCTTAAGAGCCCGCTTCTGCAGCAAAGATTTTGCGTTGATATAAATTTCTGTTACGCTGGAAGCTGAGTGTCCAAGAAAATCTCGAATCTCCAAAATATCCGCACCGTTCAAAGAAAGTTCTGTCGCAACTGCGTGACGAACATTGTGTGGGCTAATATTTTTGTCAATCACACGCCCCATTTCTTGTATGAGCTGGTTAAGCCCGATATAAGTCAGCTGAGAATTTTTGCTGAAAGACGAAGGAAAAATAAACCGCTCCTTCATATCTTCGTCAGAAAATTTATAGAAACCCTTCAAATAATTTTTGTACTCGAAAAGTTTTTGAACCAAAAATTCATGCACAGGTTTGAATTGTTCACGACCACTTTTTGTCTGCTCAAGTCTGAAAAAATATTCTCCATCACGCTCAAGAAAATTTTTAAATTTCAGAGCTAAAAGTTCTTGGCTTCGCATTCCAGTATAAAAAAGTGTCTGCAAAATTATTGTGTTGCGATAAGTTTTGTCGCTCCGAACTTCATATTTTGACAGAATTTTTTTGATGTCCTGGTAAGAAAGTTTCAAAATATTTTCCATGTCACGGGAAGTTTTGAAAAGTGTTAGATGGCGGCAAGGACTTAAATGTCCAGATTTTTTTTCCAGCTCGCGAAACAAAGATTTCAGTCCAGACAAAATAGTATTGACAGAAGTTTTTTTGAGCTTACGCTCGTTCACAAGATACGCAATATAATCTTCCACGTCCTCTTTTTCGATCTCAGTCATGAGTTTCAAGTATTCGTCAGGATTAATTTTCGTGTTGGTGGTGTCATAGACGTAATTCAAAAAAGTCGTGAGATAATATAGATAATCCTTCAAAGTTTTTTGGCTTCGATAAACATTGAAAACACTTTGACGATCTTCTTTTTCTTTCCGCTTTTTTCTGATGCTCAAACTTTGGTCGTCTTTTTTTATTATTTCCATTCGCACCTCCAACTTAAAAATAAATCCATAATAAAAATCTTGCTTAGAATAAAAGTCCTCATAAACGAGGACTTTTATTTTTTTTGTACAAAAAATATTTTCACGTTTACCTTAATTTGTTAGCTTAATAATTTAGATATATTTTTGAATTTCAAAAATGGTATTTTAATATTTTCAACGTATTGCAGGGCTAAATGTAGAAAATATTTTCAAAGGCTCACACCCTGTATTTTTAAGTGCGTGTGTCACACCTTTTTGAGCTTTAAAAGCATCTCCAGATTTTATTTTTATCCATTCTTTATCATCCAAAAATTCTCCTTCACCAGATACGCAATAGTAAAATTCTGTACTATCATCGTGAACGTGAGGGGCAATTTGGAATCCAGGCACTATAATAACTTCCAAGTTGTTTAACCTGTCGTTATCTGCCTTAGAAAAAAAATGTTTCATAAATACACCATCATTTGATGGATGTTTTACAAATTCTCCTTTAATAATATTTTTCATTTTGAAACCTCCAGTTTTTAAATTTTTATGAATTTCAGGTAAATTGTGAATAAGTTCATACTGCAAAGCCTTATCAGTAAATTTGTGGATACGGTGCAGAGGCAAATATTTTTATCCACAGCTTTTTTAAGCTCGGAAAGTTTTATTTTGTCTGCATGCATGTGTGAATCAAAAATCATGGCAACCTCACTCACAAATAAAAACAATAATTAAAAATTTAAAAAAATATTTATGCTGAATCTCTCCAGATTTTTTTTGCATAATACTTTTCTTTATTTTAAAATAAAAATCACAAAATATCTTCCAAAGAAATTTCTTTGGCTTCACCAAGTGGCAAATCTCCAAGCAGAATTTTTCCAAAAGAAATCCGCTTCAAATACGTGACTTCATTGGAAACTGCCTCCAACATTTTTTTCACCTGATGAAATTTCCCCTCACAAATCGTGAGCAAAATAATTTTGTTAGAAATTTTTTCGCAACTTGCAGGCAAAGTTTTATATCCGCCAATATCAACTCCTGCCTCAAGAATTTCCATATCAGAATCTTTGATAGCAAATTTTATATGTACCAGATAAGTTTTTTTCACGTGGCTTTTTGGCGACAAAAGTTTGTGAGCAAGTTGCCCGTCGTTTGTAAAAAGTAAAAGTCCTTCAGTGTCTTTGTCCAGACGACCAACTGGTGCTAAATCTTTTAAATTTATCCAGCTAGGCAAAAGTTCCATGACAGTTTTATCTGAATTATCTTTTGTAGCCGTTATATATCCAGCTTTTTTATTCAAAATATAATACCTGAATTTTTTATAAACAAGTTTTTCGTCTTGAAAAATAACTGAATCTTTTTCTGAATCAATATTAAAATCATAAATTTTTTGGCAAATATTATTTACAAAAATCTTTCTGCTATCAATAATTTTTCGTACTTCAGTCCTTGACCCAACTCCACATTCTACCAAAAATTTATCCAGTCTCATTTTTGTGCTCATAAAATTTATCTCCAAAATTTTCTAATTTACTTTTTTTACATAAAATTTATTTTTTAACTTGTATTTAAAATCTCAAATATAAATTTCATGAAAAATTTTTAAAAATATTTTTCTCTTAATTTTTTTTAGTCAAAATTTTTTTAGCCAAATTTTTCTCGTCAAATAATTTTCTGTAAACTAAATTTTCGGAGAAAAAAAGTTGCGTATTTTTACTTGAACGTTCATTAATATACAAATATATTTTTTGCGTGGCTTATTTTTAGTTTAAATGAGAGTTGAAATTTTAGGCTAGTATTTATGAGGTTTTAAGCTCAATAATTTCCAAAATATTTTTTTTTCTTTTGAAAACTTTGCTCGAGAATTTTTTAAGGTGAAATTTTTAGACAAAATTATTTTTAAAACAAAATTTTTCTAAAATATTTTTCTCTGAAATTTTTTTCAGGATTTTTTTTACTCGTATATTTTTTCGTGAAATTTTTATCTAGTTTTATTTCTCTCACGAATAACTCGATCCATATTTCTTTTTGAATCTCGTTCAGCCATCGCCTCACGTTTGTCGTAATTTTTTTTACCCTTAGCAAGAGCAATATCAATTTTAACATAGCCTTTTGACAGATGAATATTCAGCGGAACGACCGTGTAACCGTCGAGACGAATTTTCTCGTACATTTTTTTTATCTCTTTTTTGTGGAGCAAAAGTTTTCGCACACGAAGTTCGTCAGGATTATAAACGCTCCCAAATTTCCAAGGTGTAACATTCATACCCATAATAAAAACCTCGCCTTTGACTACGCGAACAAAAGCTTCTTTTATACTAACTTGTCCAGCTTTAATGGATTTCACTTCACTACCAACAAGTTCAATCCCAGCTTCAAATTTGTCCTCAATAAAAAAATCAAAGCCAGCTTTTTTATTGTTCGCTAGTATCATTTTCTATCTCCTTGTAATTTAATTTTAATATCAAAGTTTTGGGAACTTATAATAAATCTATATTATGTTGTTAACTTTAATTGACCCTTAAAATCAATATTAAAAATAGTTTCTAATATAATTTTGCTCCATGGTTCTATCGGAGTTAATTCTTTTATATCTTTTAGAAAAAGAAATTCTCCACTTTTAGATTTTCCCTTATGTTGAACTAATTCATAAGGATCTAGATTGAGTTTAAGACCTTCTAAATCGCGTTCAATTAAAAAACATATTGCCAAATGTTGAGAACTTTTTTCTGGAATAGTAGAGTAAATATAGTACGGAATGATATTATCTAATGCAATTGAAATACCTAGCTCTTCTTCAATTTCTCTTTTCAAAGTATTTTTAGCAAGTCCAATGAAATCACATGTTCTATCAAAGTCTTCTTCTCTTGCATGTCCACCAGCCCAAATCATATAGGAATCTTTTTCTGGAGAATCTTTTGCTGCTGACGCTTGCTTTTTTAATATCAAAACTTTGTCATGATTTGAATTTGTAAGAACACCTATCGGAAGAATTTGAATATAATTTGTATTTTTTTCAACTTCATCACGTCCTAAAAAATTTATATCAGACTTTTTTATAGAATCTTCTTCATAAATTTTTATATTAGTAATTTTTTCTTTATTAGAAGTTATTTCTGAACTAAAAATATCTTTATATTTTTCTTTAGGAATATATGCTATTTTTTCTTCAAGAACATCTTTTAATTTTTCTAAAACTTTTGTTGTAACTTCTTTACTTACCATGTTTTGATCTTTTTTACTTGTATCAATCATTTCAATTTTTTTAAATACGTCTCCATGTTCGTTTATAGCATCATTAATTGCTAAATTATATTGTGATAATACAGTTTTATTCATTATGCTTCCCATTTTATTGGTTAATAAATTTGCATACTCTCTTTCAATAGAGATATCTGGTGTAGCAATAAAAACATAAACTAAATCAATTCTTCCAATCCATTTTTCATATGTAACATAATTATACAACGTATTAAAATTCGATCTATCTAAAATTTTTCTTGATATCATCCATTTAAACCAACAAATTGCATCAAAAAATGATCTGTCACAAATTATAATATCTATACCTTTTGCATCATAAGCTGCATTTAACTCATTAAGCATTGCATTAAAAGTCCAAATATTAAATAATGGACTCTGTTTATCTTTAATAGGACAAATACTTGCTTTTTCTGTTAAAACTACAGTTTTAACAGAATTTCTTTTTAAAAAAAGTGCTAAAGAATTTATGCAAGATGTCTTTCCTGACTTAGGACTTCCAGCAAATTCAATTACAATTGGTCTTCTTTTTCTTTCCATTGCTGTAATTTTTTTTATTTCTGTAACTAAGTTTTCTAACTCTTTTATAGTTGCATTTCTTTGTATTTCATCTTTCATATTAATTTAATCCTCCATTTTCAATAATTTTTTCACCTATTTTTTTTATTTGATCTAATAGAACACCACTTGAATATCCAAATAAAAATCCGATAACAATAGAAAAATCTAAAAACTTTAAATTTGTTTTGTAATTATCAGAAACTACAAATACAAAAACTCCAGAATGAATTCCAATTATAATTATTATTGTTGCCATTATTGCAAAAAAAGGTCTTATGTAGAAATAAATTAAATTACCTATTTTTTCAAATTCATCCATATCTTTTTTTAATTTTTTTAGAATGCATAAAAGATAAATTTTTCTTATATAACCCATTGTACTTCCAAGTAATGCAGAAGCTCCACCACCTATTAATGCAAGTAAAAAAATATCCAAGATTTCTTTATCTCTAGAATATTCTAAAAAAATAATTTTTATCAATACAGCTGAAGCAATAAAAAATAAAACAATGTAAAATCCAATAATAAAAAAAAGATTACGCTTAGATAACATGTAGAACATAGAATTCTTTTCCATATATAAACCTCCCATAAATTTTTATTTTTAACTCTTCACTTCTTTATCAAGAATTTTCCTCTTCTTTTTTTGGAACGACCTCAATTTCAAGTGCAGTTTTATTTACGCTGGCAATTGTGATTTTACACTTGTCACCCAGCGCATAAATTTTTCCAGTTTTTTGACCAGTCATTGTAAATTCACGTTCGTTGTATTCAAAGTAATCATCCTTCGATGCGACAACATCCCAAAAACATTCTATGTTTTCTGTGGTCTCGAAAAAAACTTTCTTGAAATTAAATCCGACAACTATTGCGTCGTACTCATTCCCAATTTTATTTTTCATGAAATCGATGATTTTTATTTTCTTGCTTTCTTCTTCGATGTGCATTGAGTCACGCTCAGTCTTAGAAATGTGAGCACAAATTCCGTCCAAAACTTTATTGAGCCAACCCAAAGATTTTTCGTTTGGATATCCGCCCAGAGTCAACGCACAAATTCTGTGAATCATAAGATCCGCGTATCTCCGAATTGGAGACGTGAAGTGCGTGTAATAAGTTGAGGACAAACCAAAGTGTCCAGTATTTTCCTTCGTGTATCTCGCCTGCTTCAACGACATCAAAATAGTTTTGTGAATCAAAAGACTGAGCCCCTTATCTTTGGAGTCCTCAATAATTTTCTGAAATTCTTTCGGGTGAACTTCGTTGTTCGCACCCTTAATTCTATAATCAAATTTGCCCAAAATTTCGTTTAAGATTTGAATTCTTTCCATGTCAGGTTTGTCGTG